>NZ_JADXDQ010000003.1:0-64538 GCF_015831295.1 Streptococcus sp. NLN64 | reverse complement strand
TTTCCCAAAGAGGAAGTAAGATGAAGGCTGTTATCGCTTGTGCTCATAAGATACTAAGAATTGTCTACAAACTTTTGAAAACACATCAAACTTATGAAGCAGCAAGAGCATTAGGGATGCGGCAACATCCTTAAGACATTTTTAAATATGTTCACCTTAAGTATAACACAGATAGTGTTTTTTTGCGCTTTTTTACTGTGTTATTTTCAAATAAAAAACCCAGCCTGTCATGGTACGACGAGCTGAGTTTTGAGGGATGCACATGTTATCCAAGGTTAATAGCATTGGGAAATTTAGATGATTTCTGCCTGTGTTTTTTATTAGGGAAGTAAGTTATAAGGAAACACAGGTAGAGAGGCGGGATAACATGTAACACCAGGTTAGCTATTATTGAAAGTAACGCTTGTTCATTGGAATCATTCCCTTCAATAAGCTATATTCAGTATACTATATTTTTCAAAAACCTACAATGATTTTAGGGGTGAATTTTTTAATCAAAGAATTGATAATAATCTTGAAGGCTTAGTTGAGCCTTTTCTTCTTGATTGAGGTCTTTGATGATGCATCCGTTTTCAAGGATGAGCAGTCGGTTACCGTAGTGGAAAGCATCTTCCATACTATGTGTAATCATAAGGCTAGTCAGATGCATTTCCTCCACAAATTGTTGGGTCAATTTCATCAAGTCCTTACTGGTCTTAGGATCCAGGGCAGCGGTATGCTCGTCCAGCAAAAGGAGGTCCGGTTTTTTCAAGGTAGCCATTAGCAGGCTGAGGGCCTGCCGTTGGCCGCCAGATAAGCTCTGGACTTCGGTGTCCAGGTGTTGGTCCAGACCGTTGGGAATTTTTTTCAGCAACTCCTTGAAATAATTCAATTTTTCCTTGAGTTTCCGAGGGCTGAGGTTACGGTTTTCCCCTCGGTAGTAAGCAATCAACATGTTTTCAGCCAGGGTCATCCGCGGCGCTGTCCCCATTTTGGGATCTTGAAAGACCCGAGAAATGTATTGGGCCCGTTTAGCGGGACTCCAGTTGGTGACATCTGTATCGTGGATGAGAATTTTTCCACTGGTCAGGGGCAGAGTTCCTGCGATAACATTGAAGAGGGTTGATTTTCCAGCACCATTTCCCCCTAAAACTGTTATGAAATCTCCTTCATAGATGCTTAAAGAGACCTGGTCGAGGATGACGCGCTCCTCTTCCAGTCCATTTTGAATGACCTTAGTGGCATCCTGTAGTTCAATAATTTTTTTCATGCGTTCAATCGAACTCCTTTCAAAATGGATTTTCGAAGTTGAGGGACAATAAGGCAGAAAGCCAAAATAAGGGCATTGTAAAGGCGAAGATAGTTGGTGTTAAAGCCAAGCGCTAGTACCACCCAAATGAGGATTTGGTAAATAACAGCCCCCAGACCAATCGAAAGGAGGCGTTCCGGGAGGGTCACATTCTTAAAGAGGACTTCTCCGATAATAATGCTCGCCAAACCAATTACGATGATCCCGATTCCACGAGAAATATCTGCATACCCTTCCTGTTGCGCAACCAAGGCTCCTGCAAGACCAATCATGGCATTGGAAAGAATCAAGCCCATGACCTCCATCCGAGGTGTCTCAATCCCAAAACTCTGGGCCATGTCGGGATTATCTCCCGTAGCAATAAAAGCCTGACCTAGGCGGGTATTGAGAAAATAAATGATGGCAGCTAAGAGCAGACTGAAAACCACAAGTCCCAGTACCACATTATTGATTCGATCTGTAAAGGGGAGCCAGGACTGAAGTAGGGACTGATTGAGCAGGCCTAGATTAGAACGCCCCATGACCATGAGCATGATGGAGTGACAGGAGGTCATGACTAAAATTCCTGCCAAAATAATGGGAATCCGCCCCTTGGTATAGAGCATACCTGTGATAAAGCCAGCCAAAGCTCCAGCTCCGGCAGCGGCTAGAGTGGCCAATAAAGGATTAACCCCCGCAGTGATCAGACTGACTGCGACCGCTCCTCCTAGTGGAAAGCTTCCCTCCGTTGTCATATCCGGGAATTTGAGAATCCGAAATGTGAGGTAGAGGCCCATTCCTAAAACGGCCCATAACAAGCCTTGTGAGATAACAGATAGAATCATAGACTCCAACCTTTCTTTTTTAATCTGCTTCCATTGTACCAAAAAGTATACAGCGAGAGTGGACGGTCTGTCTAATACTCATTAAATTTCAAAATCTGACCTTGTCAAGCCTGACGATGAACTTATTGATTGCGTGCTTTGAACAATCTACACCGGCTTTCCTAGCCATCTCTTTAAAAGATTCGAGACTTCCGATTTTGAAGGAAGTTAAGTATAAATCATCTACTTTTACGGATTGGGCAAGGAATGGAATAGAAAAAAAGGGCAAAATATAGTATAATGGGGAGGTTCATCACAGGGTGAAATAACTACAATTTATGAAAAATCTATTTAAAGGAGGATTTATGTCAGATATTAAAATTACGGCTCTTGGCGGAGTTCGTGAGAACGGAAAAAACTTTTATTGGGCAGAAATTGATGAAGCCATTTTCATTTTAGATGCCGGCCTTAAATATCCAGAGAATGAGCAGCTTGGAGTGGATGTGGTCATTCCCAACCTAGATTATTTAATTGATAACAGCGATCGGATTGCTGGGGTCTTCCTAACCCACGGACACGCCGATGCCATTGGGGCTCTTCCCTACCTCTTAGCGGAAGTTCAGGTTCCTGTTTTTGGATCCGAGTTGACTATCGAATTGGCCAAGCTTTTTGTCAAGCGCAACGACCGAGTGAAGAAATTCAATGATTACCATGTCATTGATGAAGATACCGAGATTGATTTTGGGCAGGCGACAGTGTCCTTCTTCCGGACCACACACTCCATTCCTGAGAGCTTAGGAATTGTCTTGAAGACGGACCAAGGTCAGATTGTTTATACTGGTGACTTTAAATTTGATCAAGCCGCTAGCCCAGCCTATGCTACTGATTTTGGTCGTTTGGCGGAAATTGGCAAAGAAGGGGTTTTGGCTCTCTTAAGTGATTCCGCTAACGCGGATTCCAGTATCCAAGTGGCTAGTTACAGTGAGGTGGGCGAGGAAATTTCACAAACCATCGCGGATTGGGAGGGTCGGATTATTGTCGCAGCTGTTGCCAGCAACCTTTCCCGCATCCAGCAGGTGTTCGATGCCGCTGTTGAAACGGACCGCAAGGTGGTCTTGACTGGTTTTGACATTGAAAACATTGTCCGGACAGCTATCCGCTTGAAAAAATTGACCTTAGAAGACGACAAGGTTTTGGTTAAGCCTAAGGATATGGGTCAGTATGCTCCAGAAGAATTGATTATTCTGGAGACAGGACGGATGGGAGAGCCCATCAATGGACTTCAGAAAATGGCTCAGGGACGACACCGTTATGTTGAGATTACAGATGGCGATTTGGTCTATATTGTAACCACTCCTTCTGTGGCCAAGGAAGCAGTTGTAGCCCGTGTTGAGAATATGATTTACCAAGCGGGTGGTGTGGTTCGTTTGATTACCCAGAACTTGCGCGTGTCTGGTCATGGGAATTCTCGCGACCTACAACTCATGCTTAGCCTTTTGAAACCCCGCTACCTCTTCCCTGTTCAAGGAGAATACCGCGATTTGGTTGCCCACGCCAAAGCAGCCATGGAGTTGGGAATGTCCTCCAATCATATTTTCCTTATGAAAAAAGGGGATCAATTGGAATGGGACGGACAAGACTTTGTCTTTGCAGGATCTGTTCCAGCTGCAGATATCTTGATTGATGGAAACGCCATTGGGGATGTTGGCAATGTGGTTCTTCGGGATCGCAAGGTCTTGTCAGAAGATGGCATCTTTATTGTTGCCATTACTGTAAACCGCAAGCAGAAGAAGATTGTGGCAAAGGCCAAGGTTCATACACGAGGCTTTGTCTATGTCAAGAAGAGTCGGGATATCTTGCGTGAGTCAGCAGAATTGGTCAATCAAACGGTTGAAGAATATTTGAACCAACCAAACTTTGATTGGGCTGAACTAAAAGGAGCGGTTCGGGATAATCTATCCAAGTACCTCTTTGAACAAAGCAAGCGTCGTCCAGCGGTCTTGCCTGTTGTGATGGAAGTGAAATAGGAGAACATACGTGGCACTATTGCATTTTCAATATAAATCTGAAGTCTTGTCTATGAGCGTGGCAGTCAATTTGCTTTATCCAGACACTGCTTTGTATAACACTGAGATAGAGGACATTCCAGCCCTCTATCTTTTACATGGAATGAGTGGTGACGAGAACACTTGGCTGCGCCGAACTAGTATTGAGCGCTATGTCCGGAATACCAATTTAATTGTAGTCTTTCCGGATACCCATGATGGTTGGTACACCAACACCCCCTATGGCTATGACTATTTTGACGCCATCGCACTTGAATTGCCACAAGTCCTAGCCAACCTCATTCCGAAAATGACTCGCAAGCGGGAGAAAACTTTTGTTGCAGGTTTGTCTATGGGGGGCTATGGAGCTATGAAACTGGCTTTGCAGACCAATCGTTTTTCCTATGCGGCCAGTCTATCAGGAGCTTTAGATTTTCAAGATCTTGAGTCCCTAGTAGACGACTTCAGGGGGAGGACCTACTGGCAAGGAGTGTTTGGTCAGCAGGTTTTTGACAAGGAGAACCCTGCCAACCTCCTGACCTGGTTAGAAGAAGCCGACCGCAAAACCAAGCTCTTTATCTGGTGTGGCGAACAGGATTTTCTCTTCCCTGCTAACCAACGAACCAAGCAAATCCTTGAGAAGGCTGGATTTGATCTAAGGTATAGCTCTAGCCCTGGAAAACACGAATGGTACTACTGGGATCAACAAATTCAAGAAGTCTTGAAATGGTTGCCAATCGATTATCAAGAAGAAGAGCGGTTGAGTTAAGATAACTTTTAGCCTCCTGGTTTATACTAGAACGTCAAGGGGGTGGAAATTTGTTTCTTATACGTTTTATTTGGAGATTCATCTCCACAATCTTCCACTTGATTTTTTCTTTGGTGAAGATGGTTGTTTGGACCATTAGTCTGGTTCTCATTCTTCTCTTTGTGGGACAATGGGTTACAGGTGGACAGTTACCTGTTTCGAGTTATGTGACAGAGCTGCCCCAACGATTTTTGAACAATCCAACTCAAATTCCTACGGATTTGACAACATCCAATTCGGATGAGCGTCATCGTTGGGATCAAAATCAGGCCTTGGTCTATATTTCCACAGAAGATAGCACCATGGTGTCTGCCTATCGCGATGCCATGCGCCAATGGAACCAAACGGGAGTCTTTCAATTTATTGAGACGGACGATGCTAGTCTGGCTCAAATCGAAGCGGGTGTTTATAACGATTCCCAGGTTTCAGCAGCAGGAGAAACGGAATCTCAAACCAATGTCCTGACCAATCGTTTGAACAAGGCCAAGGTGGGACTCAATGCTCATTACCTCTCCAATCCTTATTATGGATATAGTTATGAACGGGTGGTTAATACAGCTGCCCATGAATTAGGGCACGCCATTGGCTTGGACCATACTGACGAAGAATCCGTCATGCAACCAGCCGGTTCCTTCTATTCCATTCAAGACAGGGACATTGAGGTGGTTCGCCAGCTTTATCAAGATTAAAGAAAGACACATTGACCTGGGAAAAGCTCCCAGGTTTTTTGGCTTTTTTGCTATAATGGTTTTATGATTATTATGCAAGCGAGTAAGGTGGAACGTTCCTTTGCGGGAGATGTTCTCTTTCAAAATATTACTTTTCAGATTGGTGATCGTGACCGGATTGCCCTTGTGGGCCGTAATGGTGCCGGTAAGTCCACCTTGTTAAAAATTTTAGTAGGGGTGGAGGAAGCGACCTCGGGTGAGATTAGTCGCAAAAAGGACTTGTCCCTATCCTACCTGTCTCAGTCATCTTCCTTGGATTCCAACTTGTCTATTTACGAGGAAATGCTCAAGGTTTTTGAAGACCTACGACAGGATGAGCAAACGCTGCGAGAACTGGAAGCAGAGATGGGGCAGGTGACAGGAGCGGAGCTAACTTCGTTAATGAGCCGCTATGAACAGTTGTCTGAGAATTTTCGGCAGGCTGGTGGTTTTCAGTATGAGGCCAAGATTCGCGCCATCCTGAATGGTTTTCAATTTGATGAGAGCATGTGGTCCATGCCTATTTCGGATTTATCGGGTGGACAGAAGACACGTTTAGCTTTGGCGAAAATGCTTTTGGAAGAGCCGCAGCTCTTGGTCTTGGACGAACCAACCAACCACTTAGACATTGAGACCATTGCCTGGCTGGAAAATTACTTGACCAATTACCAAGGGGCTCTCTTGATTGTCAGTCATGACCGCTATTTCTTGGATAAGGTGGCGAATATCACTTGGGATTTGCGCCCAAATTCCTTAGATCGTTATGTGGGAAATTACACTAAGTTTGTACAAGAAAAAGCCCAAAGGTTGGAATCTCAACGCAAGGAATACGAGAAGCAGCAGAAGGAAATTGCTGCTCTGGAAGACTTTGTAGCCAAAAATCTGGTGCGAGCTTCGACTACCAAACGGGCCCAGTCTCGTCGGAAAAAATTAGAAAAAATGGATCGGCTGGAAAAACCAGGAGGTCAGGAAAAAGCTGCTCATATCGCCTTTCCAATTGAACGTCCATCCGGGAATGTGGTCTTGACACTGGAAGAAGCGGCCATTGGTTATGAGGGTCAAGTGCTGTCCCAGCCAATTTCACTGGATTTACGGAAATACACAGCGGTCGCTGTTGTTGGTCCCAATGGAGTTGGGAAGACGACCCTCTTAAAATCCCTAAAAGGAGATTTGCCATTTATTCAGGGACAAGCACGCCTGGGGACGAATGTTGATTTTGGTTACTACGATCAGAATCAGGAGACCTTAAGTACCCGCAATACTGTTTTAGAGGAACTTTGGAATGATTTTCCGCAGAGTCCTGAGCTGGAGATTCGCAACCGTCTTGGTTCCTTCCTCTTTTCCGGTGATGATGTTCAAAAAACGGTAGGCATGCTTTCAGGTGGAGAACGCTCACGTCTGCTGTTGGCTAAACTCTCCATGGAAAAAAATAATTTCCTAGTCCTGGATGAACCGACCAACCATTTGGACATCGAGAGCAAAGAAGCTTTAGAACAGGCATTGATTGATTTTGAGGGAACCTTGCTCTTCGTGAGTCATGACCGTTACTTCATCAATCGCATTGCTGACCAAGTGCTGGAGTTAAGTCCGGAAGGTTCCCGACTTTTCCTTGGAGATTATGATTACTATCTTGAAAAGAAAAAGGAATTGGAGGAGCTAGCACAAGAAGCGGAGCCGGAATTTGTTGAGGCTAAGGAGGCCAACAATCTCTCCTATGAGGAGCAAAAAGAGAGTCAAAAGGAGATTCGCCGACGCCAGCGGCGCATTGAAGAATTGGAGCGGCGAATGGAAGAGCTGAGCCGTATCCAAGCGGAGATTCAAGCAAGCATGCTGGAGAGCAATGACCCGGACCAGCTCATTCAATTGCAGGCCGAATTAGAACAAGCCCAGGCCGAGGAAGAAGCGGCATTGGAAGAGTGGGCAGAGTTGGGAGAATAAAATGTCAACATCAGAATAGAGCTGATGAATCTATACTCGAAACAGTTCGAAATTTGAAACGGATTGTACTCCAGGAATTGGATTACAATTTATAGGTAATGAAGAGAGTGAGACAGAACGATTTTTACAAATTGGGAAATAAAATCGTTCGTTACAAGTCTTTGTTTCAAGTTGTAAACTGAAACGGTTTCTCCCCAAACCGACCTCGCTCTTTTATTGTTAGGCTCGGGTTCAAACAGTCTCTTCCCAGACTGTTTGAATCCCACCTCCGGTCTAAAGGCATGTTGAATACCTTTAGAGTTTCTAAATGAAATGAACGAAGTTCATGTCAATGTTGATTCGGTTACTTTCGGAGGTCAAAGAGTCAGGAATTGACTCTTTGAGTATCTGGATAAGAGAACATGAAATATTCTCTCAATAAAAGCGAACAATTGGTATTTGCTTCGCTCTCCTATCTGCTACCTCAAACAGCCTTTTAGCTGTTTGACCAATCAACCACCGCGTCAAAGTGAATTCACTAAGTAAAATAGGAAGGTTGAGACTTTTGTCCCAACCTCCATCAATCCGATGAAGATCATTCAATAGGTCTGGGAGACCTGTTGAATATGATCAATAAGGTGTGCAAGGTCTGCGATCAATCAGTTCGGCGAAGAGGCTTGACAAAGTCGGATTTTAGTATAAAGATAAGAAATAAGCCAGTCAATGCGACTGGCTTATTTCTTATCTTCGATTTTTGGAGTTTCTTCTCTGTTTTTCTTCATTTCTTTGGCCGTTTTTTTACTTGGGCGGCTATAAAGCAGGGTGACGAGAGCACCGAGGATGAAGGAGAAGAGGATCACCAAAATCAAGGGGAGTTGGACTTTCGTGATGAGGAAGGAAACTTCCACCTCTTGAATATTACTGATGGAGAGCAGGGCAATCAAGAGGACGGAAAGTAGGGATAGATAGTAACGAAATTTCTGATTCATAAAATCTCCTAGTTGCTAAATTCAGCTTTGGATTTGGTATCGCTGAATTCTTGCGAGACTTCAAGGCCGAGAATGTCTTCAAAGTCGGCCAGTTGAATGTCGGGGTATTTCTGTTTGAGGGCCGTTGTAATCATACGATAAGCTAGATTAGCATTCCGAGAGAGGATAGGGCCATGGAAATAAGAACCGTAGACATTTCGATAGTGGACGCCTTCGCCTTCCTTGGTTTCATTATTGCCATTTCCATAAATGACCTTGCCTAGTGGCTTTTCATCATCTGCCAAGAAGGTTCGTCCCTGATGGTTTTCAAATCCGTAATAGGTTTCATTAAATTCCTCGTTATGGATTTTGATATCTCCGATAAAGCGATTGTTTTCTTGGTTCAAAGTATAATGGCCCATAACTCCGATCCCTTCGATCCGCCGCCCAGAGGCTTCAATGTAATATTGGCCGAGGAGTTGGAAACCGCCACAGATAGCTAAGACCACTCCGTCTTTGTCGTGGATGAAACGGTCAATACCATCTCTCTTGAGGGGGAGATCCTTGGATACAATCGCTTGTTCATAGTCCTGACCGCCTCCAAAGAAGACGATATCGTAGTCTTCAGGATTAAAGGGATCATCCAATGAAACAATTTCTACGGTTGCGGCAGCACCTAATTTTTCTGCCACATACTTAAGCATGAGAACATTGCCGTTATCCCCATAGGTATTCATCAAGTCTCCATAGAGGTGAGCGATGCGAATTTGGTAGGGATAGTCTTGGGGATTGGCACTTTGCAAAGAAACATAGGTCATTAGTTCATCTCCTTGGAAACAAGATGTTGGCTAGCCAAAAGTTCACGCATTTCTAGCATAGCGGTATAGGTTGCAAGAATATAGGCGCGTGGGGCTTCTTGTTGTTTGATAGCTTCTACTAAATCTTTGAGTTGGTCTAGCTCTGTCATCTGACTTTCAGGATAGCCAGCAACCCGAATACGGCGGCTAATCTCAGCGTGGCGGACACCACCCGTGAAGACATGTGGAACATCCATCTCTTGAATCCGTTCGAACTCGGCATCCCAGATCCAGCTAGTATCAATGCCATCAGCGTAGTTGGCATTGAGTAGGAAGGACATGGTGAAGGGCCCCGGTGCTAATTGAATCATTTCCAGAGCTTGTGTCGCACCAACAGGGTTTTTAATCAGCACAAGCGTACATTCCTTGTCCCCAATCTTAAAGGTTTCCTGCCGGCCAAAAACAGCTTTACTCTTGTCGAAACCTGCACGAATGGTGTCTGCAGGAATTTTGTAAAACTCCGCAACGGCTACGGCAGCTAAGGCATTATAAATATTGTAGAGACCACCAATGTTGATGCTGTACTCCTGGTCATCAATTTTAAAGCGGGAAGATTTCTCGCTTAGCTCCACCAACTCTGTCAAACGATAGTCTAAAGGCTTACGCGCAAAGGAACAGTTGGGACAGAAATAGTTACCCAAGTTGGCGTAGGTAATCATCTTGTACTGTAAGATGTGCTGACACTTGGGACAGAGAATTCCTTCCGTATTGTAGTGAGCCAGATGAGCCTCTTCTTCCAAGTGGTCAAAACCAAAAGAGAGAATCGGGTTTGGCAAGTCCACAGATTGAAAAATAGGGCTATCTCCGTTGACTAAGACAGTAGCCTCAGGCGCTTTTTTGATACCATCTAAAATGAATTGGTAAGTGGTGTAGATTTCTCCAAACCGGTCCATCTGATCTCGAAAAATATTACTGAGGACAAACAGGGTCGGTTGGATATAATCACAGATTTTCGGAACACTGGCTTCATCAACTTCCAAAACAGCAATTTTCTTTCCATTTTTCTTAGGACTTTTGAGGAAAGTTGTGGTAATCCCGGTAATCATATTGGCTCCACTGGTGTTGGTCAGCACTTGGCCAAAGGCTTCTGATAGGATTCCAACAATCAGCGAAGTGGTTAGTGTTTTTCCGTTGGTTCCGGTTACCAAGACAATCTCATAGTCCTTGGCTAGTTGGTCCAAAATATGGGGATCAAATTTAAGGGCAAGTTTTCCTGGCAGAGTGGAACCCCGACCAAGCATTTTTAAGGCAGTCGCACTCGTTTTTCCTGCTGCCATTCCAAGTAGTGTATTTAGTTTCATGAGATTATTTTATCATAAAAATCAGGAGATGAAGCGGCTTGCGGTCTTGGTTCGCATGGCAAATCATGGTATAATTGTAAAGTTAATGTCGATCGATGAAAGGGAATGGAGGCTCAGGGCATGAATTTTAGGTATTTGGTAGATCCCCAATATTGGCAAAGCTTTTTCTCCAGCCCGTGGACCATTTTTGTACAACTTCTGGATATTGCTCTGGTGGCAGTGGCTCTCTATTTTGCCATTAAAGCTTTAGCAGGAACCAAAATCATGACCTTGGTTCGGGGGGTGCTTCTCTTTGTGGCCTTGCAGGTCCTAGCCAATTTGGTTGGTTTGACAACAGTTGCTTGGTTGATGAATCAGGTCGTCACTTATGGAGTTATTGCTGCTGTCGTTATTTTTGTTCCTGAAATCCGGACAGGTTTGGAACGTCTAGGGCGCACCTTGGATTTATTCAACATGCGGACCCATACATCGGAGGAAAAAGCGATTGATGCCTTGATGAAGGCGGTAACCTATATGTGCCCTCGGAAGATTGGGGCTTTAATTGCCCTAGAAGGGGCTCAAACCCTACAGGCTTACACGGCAACCGGAATTCCATTGGGGTCGGAAATCAGTGGGGAGCTCCTGATTAACATCTTTATCCCCAATACCCCTTTGCATGATGGAGCCGTTATTATCTCGGAAAATAAAATTGCAGCGGCTTCTGCCTATTTACCTTTGTCCGAATCAGGCAAAATTCCAAAGAACTTTGGAACCCGACATCGGGCAGCCGTGGGGCTTTCAGAGGTAAGCGACGCCTTAACAGTGATTGTATCGGAAGAAACGGGGGAAATTTCTTATACACGGAATGGAACCTTGGTTCATGATGTTAGTCCAGCAGAATTACGAGCGGTCCTGGAAGATTTTTACACTGTAGAGGAAGAAGGGAAGGATGGCCTGTCACAATGGTTAGGGAGGAAAAAAAGATGAAGCTTAATCGATCTTTCTTATATGCCTTACTTGCGACGTTCTTGTCATTGATTCTCTTTTTTTACGCGTCGTCCAGTCAGTATCAGACCCAGGCTAAAACCAGCGGAGATATTGCGACAGAGACCTATACCAATACCATCAAAGGGGTGCCCTTGGTCCTTCGCTATGACTCGGACAAGTACTTTGTATCTGGCTTTGCATCTGAGGTTACAGTGGACTTATCGTCCTCTAACCGGGTGCTCTTATCGACAGAAACACAAGAATCCTCGCGGACCTTCCGGGTAGTGGCTGATCTAACCAATGAGTCGCCTGGTTTGGTTGAAGTCCCTGTTACGATTGAGCACCTGACCAGTGGAGTGACTGCAAAGGTTGAACCAGAATCCATCAGCGGGACTATCGGTTTAAAAAAATCCAAGACTTTTAAGGTGGATTTAGCTAGCTTCTTAAGTCAAATTCCAGGTGGTGCTAGCTTGATGGTTGCAGATGATGACAAAGAAGTATCTGTGACAAGTAATGAAGAGCTATTAGCTCAAATTTCCGCTGTTCAAATGGTATTACCAGAAGACTGGGATCAAACCAAGAACTATAATGGTGAAGTGAGTTTACAAGCGGTAGATGCCAATGGGGAAGTTGTCCCAAGTGTGATTGAGCCAGAGACAATTTCCATTCGCATTCAATTAAAAACTGAGGAGAAAAAATAAATCATGGGAAAATACTTTGGAACAGATGGTGTTCGTGGAGAAGCCAATATTGAACTAACGCCTGAATTAGCCTTTCGCTTAGGCCGCTTTGGTGGTTATGTTTTGAGCCAGCATGAAGAAGCGATCCCTCGTGTCTTTGTGGGACGGGATACTCGCATCTCTGGTGAAATGTTAGAGAATGCTTTAATTGCAGGGCTTCTCTCAGTTGGCATCCAAGTTTATAAACTCGGTGTGATTGCTACACCTGGGATTGCCTACTTGGTTCGGACAGAGAAGGCAAGTGCCGGAGTTATGATTTCTGCTAGCCACAACCCTGCCCAAGACAACGGAATTAAATTCTTTGGGGGCGATGGCTTTAAGTTGGATGATGAACGAGAATTGGAAATCGAGGCTCTCTTGGATGCTCCAGAAGATAAACTTCCACGACCAAGTGCCCAAGGTTTGGGACATGTGATGGATTACCCAGAAGGTCTCCGGAAATACCAAGAGTTTCTCGTTTCCACAGGAACTCAATTGGAGGGTCTGCATGTAGCCTTGGATACCGCTAATGGAGCTGCTTCTACTAGTGCTCGTCAAGTCTTTGCAGATCTTGGAGCCCAACTAAGTGTGATCGGCGAAAAACCAGATGGTCTGAATATCAATGACCAAATTGGTTCTACCCATCCTGAAAAACTGCAAGAACTGGTTGTGGAAAAAGGAGCCGATCTTGGTCTGGCCTTTGATGGTGACTCCGATCGTCTGATTGCCGTTGATGAAAAAGGTCAAATTGTGGATGGTGATAAAATCATGTTTATCCTTGGTCAAGCTCTAGCTCAAGAAGGCAAGTTGGCTAAGAATAACATTGTGACCACTGTTATGTCTAATCTTGGCTTCCACAAGGCTCTTGAAGCCCATGGAATTGACAAGGCTGTGACCGCTGTAGGGGACCGCTATGTCGTTGAAGAAATGCGCCGCTCCGGCTTTAACCTTGGTGGGGAGCAATCAGGGCATGTCATTTTGATGGACTATAACACGACAGGTGATGGCCAATTGACAGGGGTACAATTAACTAAGATTCTCAAAGAATCCGGTAAGACCTTGTCCGAATTAGCTGAACAAGTAACAATCTATCCACAAAAACTAGTGAACATTCGTGTGGATAACAAAATGAAAGATCAGGCTATGGAAGTTCCTGCTATTGCGGCCATTATTGCGAAGATGGAAGAGGAAATGGCTGGCAATGGTCGCATCTTGGTTCGCCCAAGTGGAACAGAGCCACTTCTTCGGGTTATGGCAGAAGCGCCAACGGATGCAGAGGTTGACTATTACGTGGATACCATTGCAGCGGTTGTGCAAGAGGAAATTGGTATAGAAGCCTAGTTTCTCCTTGTTTTGCTAGGGGAAGCGTGATAGAATGAAACTAATAATACTCATTAAATTTTAAATTTTGACGTTGTCGAGCCTCCTTGATGAACTTATTGATTGCGTACTTTGCATGCTTTATCAATAATGTTCAACAGGTCTCCCAGACCTGTTGAACAACCTTCATCGGCTTTCCTAGTCATTTCTTTGAAATTTTTCGAGTATTCTGATTTTGAAGATAGATAAGCAAGTATTTAAGTAGAAGAAGGAGTTATCATGGCGTTTGGTGACACAGGGAAACGGAAAAAATCAGCCTTTGAAAAATTAACCATGCTGGTTGTGATTATTATGGTTCTCGTAACAGTTGGAGCTATATTCATGACGGCTATCTCTGCAATTATCTAGGAGTCAAAGACCGTGGAAGCCTAGGGGCAACCGTGGTCTTTTTTACCATGTAGGAGGAATTGGAAGATGAGTATGTTTTTAGATACTGCCAAAATTAAGGTGAAGGCAGGAAAAGGTGGCGATGGCATGGTAGCCTTCCGTCGCGAAAAATATGTCCCTAATGGAGGTCCTTGGGGCGGCGATGGAGGTCGCGGTGGCGATGTCATCTTTAAAGTAGATGAGGGTCTGCGGACCTTGATGGACTTCCGCTACAATCGTCATTTCAAAGCCCAAGCGGGTGAGAAAGGGATGAACAAAGGGATGCACGGTCGTGGAGCCGAGGACTTGTATGTTGCAGTACCTCCAGGGACAACTGTGCGAGATTTGGAATCTGGAAAGGTTTTGGCGGATTTGATTGAACAAGACCAAGTGTTCATCGTGGCGAAAGGTGGTCGCGGTGGTCGAGGGAATATCCGTTTTGCGACCCCTCGGAATCCAGCTCCAGAAATTTCTGAGAACGGGGAGCCTGGCCAAGAGCGAGAGTTATTGCTGGAATTGAAAATTTTGGCAGATGTCGGTTTGGTCGGTTTTCCATCTGTAGGAAAATCCACCTTGCTCTCAGTCATTACTGCTGCCAAACCTAAGATTGGTGCCTATCACTTTACGACCATTGTTCCAAATCTAGGGATGGTTCAGACCCCAAGTGGGGATTCTTATGCAGTAGCGGATCTTCCTGGATTGATTGAAGGGGCTAGTCAAGGAGTTGGGCTCGGAACCCAGTTCCTGCGTCACATTGAACGGACGCGCGTGATTTGGCATGTCATTGACATGAGTGCGAGCGAAGGACGAGACCCTTACGAAGACTATTTGGCTATCAACAAGGAGTTGGAGTCTTACAATCTTCGTCTGATGGAACGGCCTCAGATTATTGTTGCTAATAAGATGGATATGCCGGACAGTGAGGGAAACCTTAGAGCCTTTAAGAAAAAATTGGCGGCCAACTATGATGAATTTGATGAATTACTAATGATTTTCCCCATTTCCGGAATTAGTAAAAAAGGATTAGGTCCACTATTGGATGCCAGTGCAGATCTCTTGGCTAAAACTCCAGAGTTTCTTCTATATGATAGTAATGACATGTATCAAGAAGAAGCTTATTATGGATTTGACCAAGAAGAAGCGGCCTTTGAAATTTCACGGGATGATGATGCCACATGGGTCTTGTCTGGAGCTAAGTTAGAAAAACTCTTTACCATGACTAACTTTGATCGAGACGAAGCGGTTATGAAGTTTGCTCGTCAATTGCGTGGTATGGGTGTTGATGAGGCCCTTCGCGAACGCGGGGCCCGCGATGGTGACTTGGTCCGCATCGGGAATTTTGAGTTCGAGTTTGTGGACTAGGAGGTACTTGTGGGAGATAAGCCGATATCTTTTAAGGACGCTGATGGGAACTTTGTTTCAGCAGCAGATGTCTGGAACGAAGAGAAGTTGGAAGCTCTTTTTAATACGCTGAATCCCAATCGGAAACTCCGATTGGAGCGACAAGAGAAGAATGAATAATCATTTTGAGACCCGAAAGGGTCTTTTTTTTGAAAAAATATTTCAAAAAACACATAATTAGGTGACAAAATTGTAAAACTTTGTTACAATTAACATACAAGGTAACAAAAATGTAATATTTGTTACAAAAAAAGATTCCTTGAGATCAAGCGGGAGGTTCATAATGAAAGCCAAAGATTTGTGGAACCCAGTTCAACGTTATTCTATTCGTAAATACAGTGTCGGTGTTGCTTCGATTGCGATTGGGACTGTGCTTTTAGGAGCGAGTTCTACAGTCGCGGCTGACCAAGTTTCTGTGGAAGCACCTCTCGCTGTCACTCAGCAAGAGGTAGAGGGGGAACAAACTCAATCTCCAGTAGATGCGGTCTATGCTGCACCAGCTCAGCTTCAACCTCGTGCTATGCTTTTGACTGCGGACCAGGTGCAGGAATTTCCTGAACAGCCAGCTCAAGACTTGGCACCAAGTGGTTCCTATACCTTTGCGGAAACTGTTGGGGTAAAGAATGAATTGTCCGCTAAAGCTGAGACAGAATTTTACTTCCAAGCGGGAGACCAGGTTCGCTATGACCAGTTGCATAACCAAGAAGGCTATCAATGGTTGTCCTATAAATCCTTTAGTGGACAACGGCGCTATGCTCCGATTGGTGTTCTCAATGCAGCACCTGTTACTCCTCAAGTGGAAGAAAAACCACAAGTAGAGGCGACTGCACCTTTGGCTGCTTCTGGTACTTATAAATTTGATGACCGCTATGGTATCAAAAAAGAAGCACGAGTAGCCAGCCCGGATGTTGCCTACTACGACAAAGGTGGCTCAGTAAACTACGACAAGGTCTTGGAAGCGGATGGCCATCGTTGGCTTAGCTATCTCAGCTACAGCGGCAACCGCTATTACATCGCGATTGAAAAGCTAGCGGCAGCACCAAAGGCCGACGTCAAACCAGAAACCAAACCAGAAGAACCAAGCACATCTGCAGTGGGGATCCCCTCTTCTGGAACTTTCCGTTTTGATGGCCGCTATGGTATCAAAAAAGAAGCACGAGTAGCAAGTCCTGATGTTGCCTACTATGACAAAGGTAGCTCAGTAAACTACGACAAGGTCTTAGAAGCAGATGGCCATCGTTGGCTTAGCTACCTCAGCTACAGTGGCAACCGCCATTACATCGCGATTGAAAAGCTAGCTGCAGCACCAAAGGCGGAAGTAAAACCAGAAACCAAGCTAGAAGTACCAAGCACATCTGCAGTGGGTATCCCCTCTTCTGGAACTTTCCGATTCGATGGTCGCTTCGGCATCAAAAAAGAAGCACGAGTAGCGAGCCCGGATGTTGCCTACTACGACAAAGGTGGCTCGGTAAACTATGATAAGGTCTTAGAAGCGGATGGTTACCGTTGGCTCAGCTACCTCAGCTATAGCGGCAATCGCCATTACATCGCAATTGAAAAACTAGCTGCAGCACCAAAAGTAGAAGCTAAACCTCAAGCGAAGCCAGAAGTACCAAGCACATCTGCAGTGGGTATCCCCTCTTCTGGAACTTTCCGTTTTGATGGCCGCTATAGTATCAAAAAAGAAGCACGAGTAGCAAGTCCGGATGTTGCCTACTACGACACAGGTAGCTCGGTAAACTATGACAAGGTCTTAGAAGCGGATGGCCATCGTTGGCTTAGCTATCTCAGCTACAGCGGCAACCGCCATTACATCGCGATTGAAAAGCTAGCGGCTGCACCAAAGGCTGAAGTCAAACCAGAAACCAAACCAGAAGAACCAAGCACATCTCCAGCGGGTATCCCCTCTTCTGGGACTTTCCGTTTCGATGGTCGCTTCGGCATCAAAAAAGAAGCACGAGTAGCCAGCCCGGATGTTGCCTACTACGACAAAGGTAGCTCTGTAAACTACGATAAAGTCTTGGAAGCAGATGGTCACCGTTGGCTTAGCTACCTCAGCTACAGCGGCAACCGCCATTACATCGCGATTGAAAAGCTAGCGGCAGCACCAAAGGCTGAAGTCAAACCAACCCTGCATCAAGGTCTTCCATCAGCCGGTACTTATACCTTTGGAGCAGAAGCATTGGTTAAAAATCAAGCTCAAATGTCTGCCCCAGCCGTAGCTCTTTATGAAAAAGGGATGTCTGTGAACTATGACAAGATTATTCAAGCTGAAGGCCGCAACTGGATCAGCTATATCTCAGGCTCAGGCATTCGTCGCTATGTTGCCCTTCCTTAGTAAAAATTTGATATGCCAAAACCCCCATGGAATTACCGATTCCATGGGGGTTTTGGCATTAATATACTTTGAAAATCAATCTTAAACTCATTACATTTCAAAATCTGAATGTGTTAATCTTCTTCGCCGAACTATAGTTCAGCCTTCATCAGATTGATGGCAAGCGATGCTTGCTTCATTACCTATAAATTTTAATCCAATTCCTGGATTAAAATTCGTTTCAGATTTCGAACTGTTTCGAGTATTAAACGTTCAAGACTTTATCAAGGAAGTCTTTCAAACGTGGGTGTTGTGGGTTATCAAAGATTTCGTCTGGTCGTCCATCTTCGAGGAATTCACCGTCAGCGGTGAAGATAACCCGGTTGGCAACTTGGCGGGCAAATCCCATCTCGTGGGTAACAATGATCATGGTCATTCCTTGCTCTGCCAGGTCTTTCATAACATTCAATACGTCTCCGACCATTTCTGGGTCAAGAGCGGAGGTTGGTTCGTCAAAGAGCATGATTTCTGGTTTCATAGCCAAACCACGCGCAATGGCCACCCGTTGTTTCTGCCCTCCGGAAAGGCTATCTGGCATGGCATCAGCTTTTTCAGCCAAACCAACTTTTTCCAAGAGTTCCATTCCCAAGCTTTTTGCTTCTTCAAGAGACATGCGATTGTGCTCAACAGGTGCAAAGGTAATATTTTCAAGAACAGTCATATGTGGGAAGAGGTTGAAGTGCTGGAAGACCATACCGATGTCTTCCCGGACCTTATCCACATCTGTTGTCGGAAGCGTGAGGTCTTCACCGTTAACAGTGATGTGCCCACTGGTTGCTTCCTCCAGCAGGTTGAGGCTGCGGAGGAAGGTAGACTTACCAGAACCAGAAGGGCCGATGATGCAGACTACATCTCCTTCATAGAATTGAGTGGTGATGCCTTTTAGAACCTCATTTTTTCCGTAGTACTTGTGAAGATCATTTACATCAATTTTCAATTGTTTACTCATTTACTGGTCCTCTTTTCTAGATGTTTCGCTAGGCGAGTGAGAGAAGTAATCAAGATGAGGTAAATCACAGCTAGGATTGCATACATCCGGAAGCTTTGGTAGTTCCGCGCGATGATAATTTTACCTGTTTGGAAGAGCTCAACCAATCCGATTGCGGATACGATGGTTGTATCTTTTAGGGCAATAACAAACTGGTTGATGAAGTTTGGAAGCATAATCTTAGCAGCTTGGGGAAGGATGATTTTCCGCATAGTCTTGCTGTAAGAGATACCCAAACTGCGGCTGGCTTCCATCTGGCCGGCAGGAACGGCTTGAATACCACCCCGTACAATCTCGGCGATATAAGCACCAGAGTTTAGTGACAAAGCAATCACACCGGCTACAAAGTCATTGATGGGTGACTGTTGCCCCGTCATGCTTTCAATCAAGTTGGGGATACCCCAGAAGATGAAAGCAGCAAGGATCATCAATGGAATTCCACGAATCACATCGACAAAAATTGTAGCGGCAGTGCGCAAAGCAGGAACTGGGCTAACACTAAACATTCCGAAGATGATTCCGATGACCATGGCAATGGCAAAGGAAATCAAGGTCAAGGAAATGGTAATCCATAGACCGTTTAGCAATTGCTTGTAGTTGTTTTGAAGCAAGCCCCAGATAGATGTTTCATCAACTGTAGAAGCTTGATTGCTGCTTGCAGTTGACTCACCTAGGTATTTATCGAGGAGTTTTTCATATTCCCCATTTGCTTTCAAGTTGGCCAAACCATTGTTGAACATCTCGATCAATTCAGGGTTGGTTCCTTTTTTAACGGCGAAGCCGTATTGACCAACTGGGATTCCAGCGATTGGAGTAGCCAAGTCTTGGCCTTGGTTGATCGCATATTTGATGATGGGTTCATCATCCATGATGGCATCTACGGAGCCAGCATTTAAACTATCGTACATAGATGCAGCTTCTGAGAAGACTTTAATGTCGTAGTTGTATTTATCTTTGTTTTCGGTCAAGAAGTCGTGAGAAGCGGTACCGTTTTTCACCCCAACGGTTTTTCCTTTGAGGTCTTCATAGGAAGCGATGTCGCTGTTTTTCTTAACCCCGATAATGGCATTGGCAATGTAGTAAGGGTCGGAGAAGTCAAAAGTCTTCTTCCGTTCATCCGTAATGGACATTCCAGCTTCGATTCCGTCTGCTTGTCCTGCTTGAACTGCGTTTACCGCTGCATCAAATCCAGGGTTGGTGACAGAAATAGTGAAGCCTTGATCTTTAGCGATTGCTTGAATCAACTCCATATCGATTCCAGTGTACTCGTTGGAATCATTTTGGAAAACAAATGGCGCGAAGGAAGAGTCGCTGACAATCTTGTATTCGCTCTTGACCGGAGTTGCAGTTTGGCCGGCAGGTGTAGAGGTTTCAGGGATGTTGGCAGCTACAGAGTTGTTTGAACCACCAGTCCATGTGTTGATGATTTGTTCTAGGCTACCATCTTCTTTCATTTCAGCTAGCGCTTCATTGAATTCCTCAACAAGGTATTCCTTATCGCTGCCTTTTTTAACACCGAAGGCAAAGCTTCCAACGGGTTCTCCGTCCATTAGAATTTCCAAGTTTTGACCTTGGTCGATGGCGTATTGGAGAACAGGTTTGTCATCCATGATGGCGTCAACAGCACCAGCCTGGAGGCTGTTGTTCATCAAATCTCCAGTGTCGAAGGTTTTGATTTCGTAGCCATACTTGTCTTTGTTGTCCTCAAGGAAGCGTTGAGCGGCGGTACCGTTTTTGACTCCAACGGTTTTGCCTTTGAGTTGGTTATAGTCTGAAATTCCTTTTCCTTTTAGGGTTGCGATAACCACCTTGGTATCGTAATAGGTGTCAGACATGGTGAACACTTTTTTACGTTCTTCGGTTGCGGTCATCCCTGCCATGATGGCATCGGCTTGACCGGCTTGAACCGCATTAACAGCCGCATCGAAGCCAGGATAACTTTGTTCGTAGTTCCATCCCTTTTTCTCTGCGACTGCCTTGATGATATCGACGTCGATTCCTTTATAGACTTGATCTGAATCTTTAAATTCAAATGGTGCATAAGCGGTATCTGATACAATCTTAATGGTATCAGCTGCCTGCACGCCGCTTGTTACAAATAGTGGAAACAGAAGTAACAAGAGACTTAGAAGTTTTTTCTTCATTTCGGCATCTCCTTTTAGAATATTTTCAAATTATACCAAAAAGGACCAGAGGATGCAAATTGAGCGCGTTTTATGTCAGAAGTTCTGACATATCAAACTCGAGATTTCCCTGCCGAAAGATGGTAAAATAGGAGCTGAGGTGTACTATGATTGAAAGAATAGAAGATAATCAATTTAAGCTGGTATCTAAGTACCAACCGTCTGGGGATCAACCCCAGGCGATCGAAGAACTTGTTGACAACATTGAAGGTGGAGAGAAGGCCCAAATCCTAATGGGAGCCACTGGTACGGGGAAAACCTACACCATGAGTCAGGTAATTGCCAAGGTCAATAAACCGACTCTGGTGATCGCCCACAATAAAACCTTGGCCGGTCAGCTTTATGGGGAGTTCAAGGAATTCTTCCCAGAGAATGCAGTCGAGTACTTTGTTTCTTACTATGATTACTACCAACCTGAAGCCTATGTGCCATCCAGCGATACCTATATCGAGAAAGATAGTTCCGTCAATGATGAGATTGACAAGCTTCGCCACTCAGCTACTTCGGCTCTATTGGAGCGGAACGATGTCATTGTCGTAGCCTCTGTTTCCTGTATCTATGGTTTGGGTTCACCCAAAGAATATGCGGACAAGGTTGTCAGTTTACGGCCAGGTCAACTCATTTCACGAGATCAACTTCTCAATGATTTGGTAGAGATTCAGTTTGAACGCAATGACATTGATTTTCAACGGGGCCGTTTCCGGGTACGGGGGGACGTGGTTGAAGTCTTCCCTGCCAGTCGAGACGAGCATGCCTTTCGGATTGAATTTTTTGGCGATGAAATCGACCGGATTCGTGAAATTGAAGCTCTTACCGGTCAGGTTTTGGGGGAGGTTGAACATCTAGCCATTTATCCCGCGACTCACTTCGTGACCAACGACCAGCATTTGGAGATGGCTATCGCCAAGATTCAGGCAGAGTTAGAAGAGCAGCTAGCCCTATTTGAGAAGGAAGGTAAGCTTCTTGAAGCGCAGCGTTTGAAACAAAGAACGGATTATGACATTGAAATGTTGCGTGAAATGGGCTACACCAATGGGGTGGAGAACTATTCGCGGCATATGGATGGTCGTTCGGAAGGGGAGCCGCCTTATACCCTCTTGGATTTCTTCCCGGAAGACTTCCTGATCATGATTGATGAGTCGCACATGACCATGGGGCAAATTAAGGGGATGTACAATGGGGACCGCTCACGCAAGGAGATGTTGGTGAACCATGGCTTCCGTCTGCCAAGTGCCCTTGATAACCGTCCGCTGCGACGGGAAGAATTTGAGCAGCACGTTCATCAAATTGTCTATGTCTCTGCAACCCCGGGAGATTACGAGATGGAGGAGACTGAAACAATTGTCGAGCAAATCATTCGGCCAACGGGACTATTGGACCCAGAAGTTGAGATGCGTCCAACTCATGGGCAAATGGAGGATCTCCTAGGAGAAATTCATGAACGCGTTGCTAAGAACGAACGGGTCTTCATTACCACACTTACCAAGAAAATGGCGGAAGATTTGACGGACTACCTCAAGGAAATGGGAGTCAAAGTCAAGTATATGCACTCGGATATCAAGACTTTGGAACGGACGGAGATTATCCGCGACCTGCGATTGGGAGTGTTTGATGTTCTGATAGGAATCAACTTGCTTCGGGAAGGGATTGACGTTCCGGAGGTTAGCTTGGTGGCTATTTTGGATGCCGACAAAGAAGGGTTTCTTCGCAATGAACGGGGGCTTATCCAGACTATCGGTCGGGCTGCTCGTAATAGCGAGGGACACGTGATTATGTATGCCGACACCGAAACGGAATCCATGAAAAAAGCCATGAAAGAAACCGCTCGCCGTCGGGCCATCCAGATGGAATACAATGAAAAACATGGCATTGTTCCACAAACCATCAAGAAAGAAATTCGCGATCTGATCAGTGTCACCAGGGCCGCTCTACCAGAGCAAGAGGAGACACCAGATTTCGAAAGCATGAACAAAAAAGAACGCAAAGAAGCGATCAAGAAATTGGAAGAACAGATGCAGGAAGCAGCTGGTATTCTTGATTTCGAGTTGGCGGCACAAATTCGTGATATGATTCTGGAAATCAAGGCTCTGGATTAAGCCGAGTGAAATCTAAGTGTGATAAAACTAGGGATTGTCAATTTTGGAAGATTAGCAGTATCTGAGCTTATTAAATAGGAAGAAAAAGAAAGGGAGGAAGCCGGTGTACCAAGCCCTCTATCGTAAATATCGTAGCCAGACTTTCTCAGAAATGGTGGGACAACCTGTTGTCTCTCAAAGCTTACGGCAGGCAGTGGCAACAGGGAAAATCAGCCATGCCTATCTGTTTTCAGGTCCCAGAGGAACGGGGAAAACCTCTGCTGCCAAGATTTTTGCCAAGGCCATGAATTGTCCCAATCAAACCGATGGGGAACCCTGTAACCATTGTGACATGTGTCAGGCAATTACCCAGGGCAGCTTAGAGGATGTCATTGAAATTGACGCGGCCAGTAATAACGGGGTAGATGAGATTCGGGATATTCGAGACAAGTCTACCTATGCGGCTAGTCTAGCTCAATATAAGGTTTACATTATTGATGAGGTCCACATGCTGTCGACCGGAGCTTTTAATGCTCTCCTCAAGACCTTGGAAGAGCCCAGTCCTGGCTTGGTCTTTATCCTTGCGACGACAGAATTGCATAAAATCCCAGCGACTATCCTCTCTCGGGTTCAGCGTTTTGAATTCAAGGCCATCAAAGAAGCTGATATCGTGGGACACCTTGATTGGATTCTCGATCAAGAAGGTATTGGCGCCGAACAAGGAGCCCTTAGCCTCATTGCGCGCCGAGCTGAGGGAGGAATGCGGGATGCCCTTTCATTATTGGATCAAGCCTTGAGTCTTCTGGATGGTTCGGTCTTGAGTTTAGACTTGGTTGAAGAAGTCACGGGCTCCGTCAGTCTCCGGGCTCTGGATTCTTATGTAGCAGCTCTCCGCCTCCAAAGCCTGGAAGAGGCTATGGATCATTTGAATACCATCCTTGATAGTGGGAAACAGCCAGCTCGCTTCCTCGATGACCTCTTAGCGTATCTGCGCGACCTTCTTTTAAGTCAATCAGGCCTTAGCTTTGCGGATCGCTCTCCCCTGTTTTTGGACAATCAAGAGTTGGAGCGCCCCCGCCTTTTGGATATGCTGGGGACCCTTCTCCAGGCAAACCAGACCTTGCGTCAGCTGAGCCAAGCTCGCTTAGCCCTGGAGATGATCACCGTTCAGTTGATTGACGGTCCAGCGGAAGAAAAGGAAGCCGGTCCCCAAGTGGCTCGGCTCCAAGCAGAGCTCGTGACCCTAAAAGAAGAAGTGATCCAGCTCAAAAGGATGGGAATCAGTCAATCTCAACCAGCAAAGGTTCCTCAAAGCGCGGCCCGCCCAGAAGCCAAGGTGAAAATTGATAAGACTCGCTTCACGAAAATTCTGGAAGAGGCTGTCGAAAATCCAGTTTTGGCTCGTGCCAATCTGACCAAATTGCAAGAGGCCTGGGGAGAAATCATCGAACGTCTATCAGGGGCTGACAAGGCCTTGTTAGAAGGTTCACAGCCTGTGGCAGCCAATGAACATCATGCCATCCTGGCCTTTGAATCGGCCTTCAATGCTGAACAGACCATGAAACGGGATAATCTCAATGTGACCTTCGGCAATATTCTCAGTCAGGCTGCTGGCTTCTCACCAGAAATTCTAGCGATTTCAATGGAAGATTGGCAGCAGCTCCGGCAGGATTTTGCAGCGAAGAACCGCCAACAAAAGCAAGAAGAGAAGGAAGAATCTCCAATTCCGGAACAATTTTCTTTTCTAGCGTCACAAGTTGTGATTAAAGATGATTAATACTCGAAATAGTTCGAAATCTGAAATGAATATTAGACTTCCTGCAAAACAGTGACGGAACTTGAGATTCATCGAAATTATCACTTGAAAAAAGACTGAGTCGCAAGATATTTCAGTGTGGTTATGCGATATTTCCTGCTATGAAATTGGATCAAATACATTAGTTCCGCAAGAAGTCTATGAATCCAGGAATTGGATTCATATTTATAGGGAATAAAGCAAACATCGCTTGCCTTTAATCCGATGAAGATTGTCCAACAGGTCTGGGAGACCTGTTGAATCTTATCAATATAGTCTTTTAGTTTACTTTTAGTACAAGGCAGCGAGTCGTAGACAGTACTGAAGTACGGCAAGACGAGCTAACACAGTAATAAAAGATAAACTAAAAGAGTATAAGGCGAGCAAGGTAGGCAATCAATTAGTTCTCAGTTAATAGAGTCTGAAAGAATAGGTATAAAAATCAAGATAGGCTGGAGCAAAAGTCTCAACCTTTCTATTTTAGTTAGTGGAGTCACTTTGACGCAGTGGAGCATAAATGAGAAAGAAAGCTCCGATGAGCTTGGTCAGTTCTCGGTTTTTGAAGAGTATGCATGGAGGAGTCTATGATCCAGTTAGATACACGATCCGTATATAGTTTTTTAGAAAGTAATCTGACCTTGAGCTCCTATGTAGCCAGAGCTAGGGATTTGGGGTACCAGAGTCTTGGTTTAATGGATCAGGACAATCTGTATGGGGCGTATGCCTTTTTAGAAATTGCTGAGCAAGCTGGCCTTCAAGCCTTAATAGGGATGAGTCTGACGACGCGTGTGACTGAGCAAATGGTAGACTTGCGCCTACTGGCTCTTTCTACACAGGGCTATCAGAATTTGCTCAAATTAGCGACTCAACGGAATCTAGGAAAAACAGCTTGGGAAGACTTGGTGGAGTATACCCAAGATCTTGCCATCATTCGTCCCTACCAGCCAGGTCAAGAGGACCTAGACCTTGGTCTTCCTTACTTTTTAGGTCTAGCTTTGGATAGTCCCCTTCCTGAAAGTGACCGCCCCTTGCTTCCGCTTCCTACCGTTCGGTATTTGGACTCTCAGGATTTGGAAGTTTTGCAGGTTATGGAGGCTATCAAGGCCAATCAAACATTGGTGAGTACCCCAGTTCCCTATCGCGGTCAAGGGTTGCTTCCAGCTCGCGAAGTTAAAGAAGCCTTCCAAACACGTTTTCCTGGTGCCTGGGAGAATCTAGAGCAGCTGGTTGATGGAATCCACTATGATTTGGATCGGAGTCTGAAATTGCCTCGCTTTAATACTCAAAGACCTGCTGTGGAGGAATTGCGAGAGCGAGCGATGGCAGGTTTAGACGCTAAGGGATTAGTGGAAACAGCCTATTTACAACGCTTGGATGAAGAATTAGCCGTTATCCATGAAATGGGCTTTGACGATTATTTCTTGATCGTCTGGGATCTGTTGGCTTTTGGCCGACGGCAAGGCTATTACATGGGGATGGGGCGTGGATCCGCAGTAGGAAGTTTAGTTGCCTATGCCTTGGACATCACGGGAATTGATCCGGTTGCCAAAAACTTGATCTTCGAGCGTTTTTTGAACCGAGAACGTTTCAGTATGCCGGATATTGATATTGATATCCCCGATATTCACCGCCCGGATTTTCTTCGCTATGTGCGGGATCGATACGGAAGCATGCACGCGGCGCAGATTGTGACCTATTCTACCTTCGGAGCCAAGCAGGCCTTACGGGATGTCTTGAAACGAATTGGTGTGCCAGAGTTTGAGATTTCGGGCCTGACCAAGCAAATTCGTTTTGGAGAAAGTTTGCGCCAGGTGTCAGAACGGAGTCTGTCTTTCCGTAGACAATTTCAGGAACGGCTAGAGTTGGGCCGAGCGCTGCAACTGGCTATGCGACTAGAAGGTTTACCTCGGCAGACTTCAGTTCATGCAGCTGGGGTGGTAATGAGTGACGCAGATTTGACGGATTTTATCCCCCTAAAATTTGCGGAGGATATCTACATTACCCAGTATGATGCGGGAGCCATTGAGGATAATGGCTTGCTCAAGATGGATTTCTTGGGTCTACGAAATCTTACTTATGTCGAACGCATGCGGGATTTACTACTCAAGCTAGAGGGAATTGCATTAGAGCCAGCTCAGATTCCACTGGAGGATCCGGAAACCCTCAACTTGTTTGCGGCTGGGCGTACCAAGGGGATTTTCCAGTTTGAACAACCAGGTGCGATAAATCTTTTACGCCGGGTGCAACCTCAATCCTTTGAAGAAGTGGTTGCGACCACCAGCCTGAACCGACCGGGTGCCAGTGATTATATTGATAATTTTGTGGCTCGGAAACATGGTCGGGAAGCGGTGGCCTCGGTGGATCCAGCAGTGGCGGATATTCTGGCCCCGACCTACGGTATTATGCTTTACCAGGAACAGGTGATGCAGGTGGCCCAACGCTTTGCGGGTTTTAGTCTCGGGAAAGCCGATTTGTTGCGGCGGGCCATGGGGAAAAAGAAACCGGAAGAAATGCACGCCATGGAGGCTGATTTTGTTGAAGGCGCCCTGCAGCAAGGCTATGACCGGGAGCGGGCTAAAGCTCTATTTGCGGTTATGGAGAAGTTTGCCGGTTATGGCTTTAACCGCAGTCACGCCTATGCCTACTCCGCCCTGGCCTTTCAGTTGGCCTATTTTAAAACCCATTATCCCCATATCTTTTTCCAGGTTCTTTTAAGTTCTGGCAACCAAACCTATCTGGAGGATGCTTTGGATGCTGGCTTCCAGATGCAGCCCTTAACCATCAATAGCATTTCACGCCGAGATCGGTTCCAGCATGGAGCTATTTACTTGGGGTTGGACCGCATCAAGGGTCTTCCAAGAGATTTCCAGAATTGGATTTTGGAGCAACAACCTTTTGCCGATTTGGAGGACTTCTTCCTTCGTATGCCCCACAATTACCAGAAAACCGATTTTCTCAAGCCTTTAATCCAGATTGGCCTTTTTGATCAGATGGCTCCCAACCGGGCCACCCTCTTGACCAACCTGGATCGCCTACTTTTCTTCTACCAAGAGTTGGGTAGCCTTTTTGCAGATTCTAGCTATTCTTGGGAGGAAGTTGCTGATTTTTCTTCTTTAGAAAAATATCGAATGGAAGTGGAACTGTTAGGCGTGGGTCTGAGCCCTCATCCCTTAAAGGACTATCTTCAGGAAGCGGGGGCCGGGATAGATCGCATCGCCGACCTGCAAGTTGGGCGTACGGTAGAAATTCTGGCGGAGGTTTTGAATATCAGAGTTATTCGCACCAAAAAAGGCGAGCAGATGGCCTTTGTCCAAGTCACTGATACCCGCAATAAAATAGAAGTCATTGTCTTCCCAGAGGCTTTTCGAAAATTCAAGGACCTCTTACAAGAAGGAAACTTGCTAAGGATTCGCGGGAAAGTGCAGGATAAGGATGGACGGAAGCAGATTCTCCTAAATCAGGCTGAAATACTGACCAAGGAGCAATTCTGGATCCTACTCCAAGATCATGAGCTGGATCAAGAAGTTGCCCAAATTTTGAAGGGACACCCAGGACCCATACCGGTTATTTTACGTTATCAGCAAGGGAAGGAAACCTTGCAATTGGAAGGAGGCGTTTCCAAATCAGATCAACTGGTAAATGCCCTCGCTCCCTATGCTCTGAAAACGGTTTTTCTAGAAAAACGCTAGAATTTTAAAGTCCCCTGTGCTATAATGCTTACGAATGTAAATATAAGAGAAGGAGCTCAAGCAGAATGAAACGTATTGCTGTTTTGACCAGTGGTGGTGACGCCCCTGGTATGAATGCTGCTATTCGTGCAGTGGTTCGTCAAGCAATCTCTGAAGGAATGGAAGTTTACGGTATCCAGGAAGGTTATGCTGGAATGGTTGCTGGAAAATTCATCGAATTGGATGCAGCTTCTGTAGGAAACATTGTTGGTCGTGGTGGTACCTTCCTAGGATCAGCTCGTTACCCAGAATTTGCTCAGGTTGAAGGGCAACTAAAAGGAATTGAGCAATTGAAAGCTCATGGAATTGAAGGGGTTGTTGTTATCGGTGGTGACGGTTCCTATCACGGTGCCATGCGTTTGACAGAACATGGCTTCCCAGCTGTTGGTGTACCTGGAACAATCGATAACGATATCGTTGGTACAGATTTCACGATTGGATTTGACACCGCTGTTACAACTGCCATGGATGCGATTGATAAAATCCGTGATACTTCAGCCAGTCACCGTCGTACCTTTGTTGTTGAGGTTATGGGACGAAATGCCGGAGATATCGCTCTTTGGGCTGGTATCGCTTCAGGTGCGGACAACATCGTGATCCCAGAAGAAGATTTTGATATGAAGGCTGTCGCAGCAACAATCAAAGAAAGCTACGAAAGTGGCAAGAAGCACAACATCATTATCCTTGCTGAAGGTGTGATGTCAGCGGATGAGTTTGGTGCTAAATTGCGTGAAGCAGCTGATGAGAAAGACCTGCGTGACCTTCGTGTGACTGAATTGGGACACATTCAACGGGGTGGTGCTCCAACTGCGCGTGACCGTGTCTTAGCTTCTCGTATGGGAGCACACGCGGTGAAACTTCTGAAAGAAGGCCGTGGTGGGCTTGCGGTTGGTATCCGCAATGAACAAATGGTTGAAAGTCCAATCCTTGGAACTGCAGAAGAAGGAGCCCTCTTCAGTCTTGCTGCAGATGGAAAAATCATTGTTAATAATCCACACAAAGCTGACCTTGAGTTGGCAGAATTGAACCGTCATTTGGCGACTTTCTAAGATATTAGCTTTATAAAATAAAAAGGAGTTCACAGATAAAATGAACAAACGTGTTAAAATTGTTGCAACCTTAGGACCAGCGGTTGAAATCCGTGGTGGAAAACGTTTTGGTGAAGATGGCTACTGGGGTGAAAAACTTGACGTTGAAGCATCTGCACAAAACATTGCGAAATTGATCGAAGCTGGAGCAAACACTTTCCGTTTCAACTTCTCACACGGTGACCACCAAGAGCAAGGTGAGCGTATGGCAACTGTTAAACGTGCCGAAGAAATCGCTGGCCAACGTGTTGGTTTCCTTTTGGATACCAAAGGTCCTGAAATCCGTACTGAATTGTTCGAAGGCGATGCTAAAGAATATTCATACGTAACAGGTGAAAAAATCCGTGTTGCAACAAAACAAGGAATCCAATCTACTCGTGAAGTGATTGCCTTGAACGTTGCTGGTGGTTTGGACATTTACGATGACGTTGAAGTTGGTCGCCAAGTCTTGGTTGATGATGGTAAATTGGGACTTCGCGTTGTTGGTAAAGATGACGCTACTCGTGAATTCGAAGTTGAAGTTGAAAACGATGGTATCATCGCTAAACAAAAAGGTGTAAACATCCCTAATACCAAGATTCCTTTCCCTGCCCTAGCAGACCGTGATAACGCAGACATCCGTTTTGGTCTTGAACAAGGAATTAACTTCATCGCTATTTCTTTCGTTCGTACAGCTAAAGACGTGAACGAAGTTCGCGCAATCTGTGAAGAAACTGGAAATAGCCATGTGAAGTTGTTTGCTAAAATCGAAAACCAACAAGGTATCGACAACCTTGATGAAATCATCGAAGCAGCAGACGGTATCATGATTGCTCGTGGTGACATGGGTATCGAAGTACCATTCGAAATGGTTCCAGTTTATCAAAAAATGATCATCACTAAAGTGAACGCTGCTGGTAAAGTGGTTATCACTGCTACAAACATGTTGGAAACCATGACTGAAAAACCACGTGCAACTCGTTCAGAAGTATCTGACGTCTTCAACGCGGTTATCGATGGTACTGACGCAACAATGCTTTCAGGTGAGTCTGCAAACGGTAAATACCCACTTGAGTCTGTAACAGCCATGGCAACAATTGATAAAAACGCTCAAACTCTCTTGAACGAGTATGGTCGTTTGTCAACTGTAAACTTCAGCCGTACTTCTAAGACTGAAGTTGTGGCTTCAGCCGTTAAAGATGCAACCAACTCAATGGACATCAAATTGGTTGTTGCTCTTACTGAATCAGGTAACACAGCTCGTTTGATTTCTAAATACCGTCCAGATGCTGACATCTTGGCTGTTACTTTCGATGAGTTGACACAACGTTCCTTGACCTTGAACTGGGGTGTTATCCCAGTGGTTACTGAAAAACCAGCTTCTACAGACGATATGTTTGAAATTGCTGAAAAAGTTGCCCTTTCAACAGGACTTGTTGAATCAGGCGACAACATCATCATCGTTGCAGGTGTTCCAGTCGGAACAGGTGGAACCAACACTATGCGCATCCGTACTGTACGTTAATCAATTCAATCAAGTCCTTTCCCGGTTGGGAAGGGGCTTTTTTAGAACTTTTTGGTAAAATAAAAAGAAAGGATTTCTAAAGAGGAATCTGTTTTAATAAAGGAGAAAACGATGATTGTTACAACAACCAATGCTATTGAAGGGAAAACGATTCAGGAATACAAAGGAATCGTCTTTGGGGAAGTAATTACGGGTGTCAATATGTTTAAAGATATTGGTGCAGGCTTGCGAAATGTCTTCGGTGGTCGTTCTAAAGGGTATGAAGATGAGCTCAAGTCTGCCCGAGAAGAGGCTATTGAAGAAATGAAGGAACGAGCAGCGCAAATTGGTGCCAATGCCATCATCGGTATGAAAATGGATTATGAAATCCTGGGTGCCGACAATGGAATGATGATGGTAACTTGTTCAGGAACAGCCGTTGTTACTCATTAATGGAATTGAAACAAAAGTCTACAATCAAGTGTGTCAAAAATACTCGGTTGTAGACTTTTTGATTTCCAAGCTGTAATAAGCAACAACAAATATAAAAGGAACATTTGAGGACAGATTGTCTAAAATGTTCGGAGATTACTGGTAAATTCTTGAATTGTGACGCTATATTGTTTATAATATTCAAGAATCGAACAGTTTTAGGAGGTTATCATGGTTCATTCATATTTGAAAAAGTCTGCGATGCTGTTAAGCTTGGCCGCAGCAGTGGCAGTTGCGGAAGAGGTTCAGGCGGATCAAGCAACGAATCCCCAACCTGCAGCAGGGCAAGAAACGGCTAGTCCAGCCTTGCCGCAAGCGGAGACGCCTGTGAGTCCCGATCCACTCTTGCAAGCCCCTGCGGAAGCAGCTCAAGGGCAGGATAATGGTGGATTGACAATCGAGGAGAAAGCCCCTGAGGCTACAGTCTTGTCCAATACTGTTCAGGAAGAACCAGTCAAACCACCCGTGGAAGGTCAACGCGTGGATATGAGGATTTTGGCAACGACGGACCTTCATACCAACTTGGTGAACTATGATTACTACCAAGATATGCAGGTTGAGACACTTGGATTGGCTAAGACAGCTGTCTTGATGGAAGAAGCGATTGCAGAGAATTCCAATGTAGTTATCGTTGATAGTGGGGATACGATTCAAGGAACACCTCTTGGAACTTACAAGGCTATTGTGGATCCGGTTAAAGAAGGTGAAGAGCATCCCATGTTTGCGGCCTTTAAGGAATTGAATTATGATGGAGCCGCATTGGGGAACCATGAATTTAACTATGGACTTGACTACCTACGTCGGGTTGTGGCCTCTTCCAAAGTTCCGCTTTTGAATGCCAATGTGTTGGATGCCCAAACCAAGGAGCATCTCTTTACTCCTTATGTGATTGTCCCTAAAACTTTCAAGGATTCTGAAGGACAGTTGGTAACAGTTCAAGTAGGGCTCACAGGAATTGTACCACCTCAAATTATGAACTGGGATCGTGGTCACCTTGAAGGAAAAGTGATTGCTCTGGATGCCGTTCAAGCTGTAACCGATTTGGTTCCACAAATGCGGAAGGCTGGAGCAGATGTGGTTGTGGTCATGTCTCACTCTGGTATCGGAGATGATACCTATCTTGTTGGGGAAGAGAACATTGGCTACCAACTTGCAGGTATTCCTGGAGTGGATGCCGTTGCGACCGGGCATTCACACGCTAATTTCCCATCTGGAACTGGGACAGGGTTCTACTCAAAAATTAAGGGTGTGGATGATACCAATGGTAAAATCAATGGAATCCCAGTAACCATGGCAGGTAAATACGGGGACCACTTGGGAATCATGGACTTGAAATTGCACTACACGAATGGTGCTTGGCAGGTTGAGGAATCTGGGTCAGTCCTTCGTAAAATTGATACCAAATCCAGCAAGGCAGACGAACGGGTCTTGAATTTGGCCAAAGAAGTACACGAAGCCACCATTCGCTATGTCCGTCAAGAGGTTGGACAGACTCCAAGTCCTATCCATTCTTACTTCTCTCTCGTTCAGGATGATCCTTCTGTTCAAATTGTGAATCAGGCACAACTCTGGTATGCCAAACAGGTTCTTGCGGGGACAGAAGAGGCTAACCTGCCCTTGCTTTCAGCAGCGGCACCTTTTAAAGCTGGGGCACGTAACGATCCTAACTCCTATACCGATATTAAGGCAGGGCCTTTAGCCATTAAAAACGTGGCGGATCTATATGTTTATGACAATGTTGTGGCCTTGCTTAAAATTAATGGTGCTCAGCTGAAGGAGTGGTTGGAAATGGCGGCTGGTCAATTTAATCAAGTTGATCCGACAAAAAAAGAACCACAAAATATGATTAACACCTCCTTTAGAACCTATAACTTTGATGTAATTGACGGTGTTACTTACGAATTGGATATTACCCAACCCAATAAATATTCTATTGGTGCGGAATTGGTCAATCCAACTGCTAGCCGGGTTCGCAACCTTCGCTACCAAGGAAAAGAAGTGACAGATGACCAAATCTTCATGGTTGTTACCAATAACTACCGAGCAAGCGGTCCTTTCCCAGGAGTGAAAGATGCCCAAGAAAGCCGCCTGCTCAACTTGCAAAATCGTCAAGCTTTGATTGATTACATTGTGTCTGAAAAAACGATTGATGCTCGTCCAAATCATAACTGGAGCTTTGCGGATACCATTAAGGATTTAGATCTTCGTTTCTTGACTTCCTTGAAAGCTCAAGAACATTTAGCGAGCAATCCGGCCATTTCTTTTGTGGGAATTTCAGAGACAGTCGAAGGATTTGGTGAATTCCGCTACCAATACAGACCGCTTGCGGAACCAGAGCAACCGGTTCAACCGGAACACCCCACAAAACCAGAACAGCCTAGTCAACCAACTAATCCGGCTAGCCCTAATCAGCCTGCAACTTCGGTTCAACCACTGACTCCAACAAAACCCAATAGGAGTCTAGATAGTCAAGAATCTCAAGTTCTAGCTAATCAACCAAGCTGGGCTTCAAAAGTTCAAGAATCAAACTTGCTTGCAGCTCAAAGTCCGTCTTCGGAAGCGACTCTTCCAAATACTGGAACCAAAGACTCTATCTGGATGAGCTTCGGTTTGGGGCTCCTTGCTTTACTGCCAGCAGGATTTGGGAAACGCAAACAAAAATGAGGAAATTATTGGGTAATTGACAATAAAAGTTCGTTAATTCCGAATAAGAAAGTGCTTATTTCCTGAAAAAAGAGGAGGTTTCTGAAAAGACCTCCTTTTTTTCTCCCTTCTTTCGTGATATAATAGGCGAAAGTAAAAAGGAGAAGACATGGTCAGAAGAGATTTATTTCGGAATATTTTTATTGTCTGTTTAATGGCGGTGGTCTTTGTACTCCTTCGTCTATTTTGGTTTACCCCCCATCACGTGAGTGAAAAAGATGTCCAGAAGGGTTTGGAAGCAGCTGATTATGTATTGGCGTTTAACCAAAATGAAATCCCCAATGAAAGTATCGTCTTATACGAAGTTGATCAAAAAGAATATGTTGGACGTGTCATCGCTCAAGATGGTGAAAGAGCAGTCTATATGGATGATGTTCTATATATCAACCATGAGGTCAAGGATGAGCCCTATATTCGTAGTATGAAAAACACCTATCAAGGAAAAACGAGTAACACTGGAAATCTATTTACAGAAGATTTCACCATTGAGTCCTTGACCCAGTCCAATCAAGATGTTATTGGGCAAGAGGAGTTTTTAATTTTAAATGACAATCGCCTCAACCATGATGACAGTCGTGAATTTGGCCTGATACAAAAAGAGCAAATTAAAGGCGTGATTAGCTTTCGTTTAACCCCCTTGGGGCGTTTCGGTTTTATAGATGTGGAGTAATAAATGGCATACGTTTTAGAAATTTTACCTAGTTTGTTGCAGGGTGCAACTGTCACCCTGCAAGTTTTTAGTTTAGTCTTGATTTTGTCCATTCCCTTAGGGATTTTAGTGGCCTTTATCATGCAAGTGGATTCCAAGCCCTTGCGTTGGTTGTTATCCATTTACATTTGGGTGATGCGGGGAACCCCTTTGCTCTTGCAATTGATCTTTGTTTACTATATTTTACCAAGTATCGGCATTCGAATTGACCGCATGCCAGCAGCGATTATTGCCTTCACCCTTAACTATGCAGCTTATTTTGCGGAGATTTTCCGTGGGGGAATTGATTCCATTCCTCAGGGACAATATGAAGCTGCCAAGGTTCTTAAGTTCAGCCCCCTTCAGACAATCCAGTACATCATTCTTCCCCAAGTAACCAAGATTGTTTTGCCAAGTGTTTTCAATGAGATTATGGCCTTGGTCAAGGATACCTCTTTGGTTTATGCTTTGGGCGTTACGGACCTTATCTTGGTCAGCCGCACCGCAGCCAATCGCGATGCCAGCTTGGCCCCAATGTTCGTTGCTGGAGCCATTTACCTTATTATGATTGGGGTGGTGACACTTGTTTCTCGAAAAGTTGAACAAAAATATGCCTATGATCGCTAAGGAGGCTGCATGCTAGAATTAAAAAATATTAATAAACGTTTCGGGGAGCGGCAAATCCTCAAAGATTTTAACTTAAATGTACCGGAGAAGAAAATCCTAGCCATCGTGGGTCAGTCAGGAGGCGGTAAAACCACCCTCTTGCGGATGTTGGCAGGACTAGAAACCATTGATAGCGGACAGGTGCTCTACAATGGGAAGGAAATCTCAGCCAGTGAGCTGGCGAGTATGAACCTCTTGGGCTTTGTATTTCAGGACTTCCAACTCTTCCCACACATGACCGTCCTCACCAACTTGACCCTGTCCCCAGTAAAAACAATGAACATGGATCCAGCTCAGGCCGAGCAAAAAGCTCGGCAACTTCTTGAGCGCCTTGGTCTGGAAGAACACGCAGACCACTATCCACACGCCCTTTCAGGTGGACAAAAACAACGGGTGGCCTTGGCGCGTGCCATGATGATTGAGCCTGAAATCATCGGTTATGATGAACCAACCAGTGCCCTGGACCCAGGACTCCGTCTAGAAGTTGAAAAACTGCTAATCCAAAACCGGGAAATGGGAATGACTCAAATTGTCGTCACTCACGATATGCAATTTGCTCAAAACATTGCAGACGAAATTCTCGAAGTGATTCCCCAATAGGAGGTTCGCCAATGAAACGTATCATCGGATTCCTGATCCTACTTCCCTTATTATTTTTGACGGCTTGTAGTAGCCGGGTGACCGATCCTAAAACAGATGCTTGGGAAACCTACAAGGAACGAGGAGAGTTGACCATCGGCTTTGATAACACCTTCGTACCCATGGGATTCCAAGAGAAAAATGGAGACAATGTCGGTTTTGACATTGACCTGGCCAACCGTATATTTGAAAACCAAGGCCTTAAAGTCAATTGGCAGCCCATTGACTGGGACATGAAAGAAACCGAACTTAACAACGGTACCATTGACCTTATTTGGAACGGCTACACCCAAACCGAAGAACGAGCAGAAAAAGTAAACTTCAGCCTCCCTTACATGGCCAACGAACAAGTCCTGGTGACCAAAAAAACATCCGGTATCCAGACCCCTGAAGCCATGAAGGACAAAGTCCTCGGTGCCCAAGCAGGTTCCTCTGGCTACCTCAAATTTGAGGAATTTCCAGACCTGCTCAAGCAGTATGTCAAAAACAACCGAGCAACCCAATATCAGAGCTTCAACGAAGCCTTGATTGACTTGGAGAACGACCGCATCGACGGCCTCCTGATCGACCGCGTCTACGCTAACTACTACCTAACCCAAAAAGGAGTCCTTGAAGACTATAACGTCTTCCCAGTCGGCTTCCCAGAAGAAGCCTTCGCAGTTGGCATCCGCAAAACCGATAAAACCCTCCAAGAACACCTCAATCAAGGAATGGTTCAACTCTATCAAAACGGCCAATTCCAAGAAATATCTGATAAATGGTTTGGAGACGACGTCGCCAGCAAGCAGCTAAAAGAAACCGCTAAGAAATGAGAAATAAAAGAATAATAGTGAGAGGGTGAAAACCCTCTTTTTTGACCATTCAGGACGTTTCAATGACCGTTTGGGAAATGGGGGAGGAGTGGGAGGTTTATACGGTATACTAATAGTGTCAAGTTGCAACGGATAAAAAATTAAAGAAGGAGAAAGATCATGATGGCACAAAATGTAAGTAACTATACTAAGATCAACCAAGTGAATTTGAGTCAAATTTATGGAGGAGTGAATAATTGGCAGACTAATGTATTGGAAGGTGGAGGTGCAGCAATTACAGGATGGGGACTAGGCGTAGCTGCTTGTTCTGCTACAGGTGTAGGTGCAGTTTGGGGGCCGGCATGTGGATATATTGGAGCCAAATTTGGTGTCAGCTTGTGGGCTGGTGTAACAGGAGCGACAGGAGGATTCTAAGATGGTAAAACTTATAAAAATCGAAAATTGTGACTTAATAACTATATATGGAGGAAATGCAGCTGGTGCAGCAGTTGTTGCAGGTATGGGCTGTATTAAACCTGGTATTAAACTGGGGGCAAGTGTAGGTGGTTTCTGGGGTGGAGTCATAGGAGGAGTTGGTGGAGCAGGAATATGTGGATATCTTGCATACACTGCTAGTTCTTAAAATGATGTTTGAAGTTTATTTTCTTTCAGCACTAATCTTTTATTGTCAAGGACTTTTATTTTATCGATGGTATAAAAGTCAATACAAATTAGATATATCTGAGTTATCCACGATAAATGTGTTTTTATTACTATATATTAGTAATTCCCAAAAAATATTTCTCATCCTTAGTTATGTGTTCTTTTTAATATTCCTTTTCAAACAGAAGCATTAGTGAAATGTTTAATAGCTAGTTGTAGATAAGCGAAGTGAGTTCCGATGCTTTTAACCTAAATTATTCATAGCTAAGGATAAAAACCGAGCAAGACATTTATTAAATAAAGGCTCTGCTCGGTTTGTTTTTTTCACCCATTGGGTGAAGTTTTAATCTAGATAAAATTGAGTTTCCCAGCTATCAATCATATAAGTGTTCAAACAAAAAGAAAGCAGGAAACCACCTGACAAGGTTATCAAATTATTCACACCAATTCAATTCTAACCTATCCATTTCTTTTGATGGAGGGAATCTAACAAATCTAGCCGGGATGGCTTTCGTTAAAGAATTTTTCATTATCTTGCTAAATTCCTAGAAATCGGGAATTCTGTGGTTCCGACAGCTCTTCTCGTTCTAAGTATTTCTAATGCATTGATTTCAGTTAATGAAATTCTGGCTAAAATTTTTGGAAGTATATCTCTTTTTATCTTTATCGTATATTTGAATATTTATGTATATGTAAAACTCTGTTCTAAATATCAATTTTTAAAAGATCGATTCCGAGATAGCAGACGTTAATTCTATACGCATTGGATTCCAAAAAATCAATTAGACTTAATTCAACTACGGTAAGAACGAAAATAAATCTGAGAATCCTTCAATATATAGTATATTGATTAGAGGCTAGTTAATGTGTTATTGAATTAGACTAAAAGGAGATATTATGAAAAATATTATTCGGTTTTCAATCATCGAATGCATTTCCATGCTTTTACTATATCTACTGGGGATTTCAGTTGGTTTTTCACTTACTAAGATTGCTCTTTTAGCTTTACTTAATTTTTCATATCAACTATTAGCTATGATTATGGTAAGTAGAACTTCAAGTGTTGTTCTTCCTTTAAAACAGGTATTTCAGAATTTAATGAATTATATTAAATATACTATTGTTATTCCGGTTTTAATTGTTTTTCTTCTTATCATACAAATGAAGACGATGTCTATCGAACTTCGATTTATATTTTTAAGTCTACTCATCATGGTCTATACAATCGGCTCTATTTTTTCCCTTAGCCCCACTTTTAAGCGAAAAAAACTTTTAGGCAAATGGTGATTACTTAAACTTGTTTAAAGTGGTCGAGATTTTTGGAGTAAAAAAGATTTGAAGGAGACCTAGGGAATGGAATTTAAATGTTTTATCATAGGCTTTGTGATTTGTTGTTTGTGTACACTATTTGATAACTCCCTTTATCCTGGAAAAACAAGATTAATTGACAAAAATTCATAAATTAGGTTAGGAAAACCTCTGGATGTATCTCAATCCAGAGGTTTTTGAGATGTAACAAGGTTGTTTGTGAAAACGAGATTATTATGATATTATTTGTCTGATATAAAAATTATGATTAGAGGAGGTCTTCCCATATGAATATTTTTATCTTAGAAGATGATTACCAACAACAAGGGCGGATGGAAAATCTCCTTTATCAATTGCAGGAAAAACATGCTTTACCAGTTAAACGGCTAGAGGTATATTCTAAGACAGATTTGCTTCTACAAGCTATTCGGGAAAAAGGGAGTCACCAACTTTTTTTCTTAGATATCGAAATTAAAGGAGATCCTTTAAAAGGAATGGATGTTGCGAATAAAATTCGTCAACAGGATTCTCAAGCGCTGATTGTTTTTGTAACAACGCATTCGGAGTTTATGCCCCTGACGTTTCGATATCAGTTATCTGCCTTGGATTATATTGACAAATCCTTAGATAAGGGAGATTTTGAAGCGCGTGTTGAAGCTGCAGTGCTCTATGCTCACAAACAAGATCGGCAAACTGTTGCAGATACTGCTTTTAATTTTAAGTCCAAATATCAACAATTCCAAATTCCTTTTGAGGATGTTTATTTTTTGGAAACTTCTTCAATTTCTCATCATGTCGTTCTCTACACAAAAACGGAGAGAATCGAGTTTTTCACTAGCATGAATGAAGTATTGAAACAGGAACCTCGACTACATAAATGCCATCGGTCCTATGCTCTAAATCCTAAGAATGTAGTAAAAATAGACAAAAAGGAAAGGATAGCTCATTTTCCTAACAATTTGACTTGTTTTATTGCAAGAACGAAGATGAAGGAGACTTTGGCTAAGGTGGAGAAAGAAGAATGAGGAGGGGTGCTGTTGACTAATATTTCAGGACACTTGATTACAGTTAGTTTATCTTTGATTTTAATGATGTTTCCTCATGTGCTTTCTGTATACATGATGTTAAAAATCAATAAAATTAAGCCTACATTACAGTTGGTTTTGAGGGGATTTTTTTTAAAGATTATGGTGATGCTAATCTTGTCTCTCCTTATCGACAGTTTATCTGGGTATTTTTTATTCATTGATGAACCCTTGTTCTATTTATTGTTCTCTTATTATTTATTTCGAAATAGTCAAAAAAATCTTATCATTTTTTATGGTTTATTACCCGTTACCCTTCATAATATTTTTTATAGGTCTGTCGCATTCTTCATACTTCCCTTTTTTGGAATTGCCGATGGTGTAATAGGAGATGATTTAATCTTTACTCTGATACAGGTCTTATCTGCATTAATAGTCATATTGTTTATTCAGTGGTTAGATTATGATTTTCGAATTTTAAATGAAAGAAAGCTAGAATCTGATGACAGAATAATCATAGTTTTTTTAAACTGGGCTATGGGATTATACTTTCTAATAATGCAAAGTTTATCTTATCTTCAGTATGAAAAAATTTTTAATACCTTTGAACTGAGAAAGTTAATCATCATTATCTATCTCATTCTCTTTATGGGGATGATCAAACAATTAGATTCGCATTTAAAAGTAAAACTACAAGCAGAACTAAGTTTTCAACAGGATTTACATCAACGAAATTTAGAAAACTACAGCCTTCATATGGAGGAGTTGTATCGTGAAGTTAGAGGGTTCCGACATGATTACACAAATCTTCTGACTACCCTAAAAATGGGGATAGAGGCTGGGGATCTTGATCAGATTGAGGAGGTCTATCATTCGGTTTTAAAGGATACTGAGGAACGGATGCGAGATTCTCATTTTGATTTTGGACGTTTGGTCAATATTCAGGAGCCTGCTCTTAAAAGTCTGCTTGCTGCAAAATTTTCAGAGGCGAGTGATAAGGGATTGGAGATGCATTTGGAAATTCCAGCTCCGATTCAACCTAAGAGGATGAAATTGGTAGATTTGATTACAGCAGTTTCAGTCTTGGTTGACAATGCCATTGATGAGTCTGTATCAGAAATCTCCATTGCCTTTTTTGAAAAAGAAAATAGTCATGTTTTGATTGTTGAAAATTCAATTGAAGAAGAAGCGAAAGATTTGAAATCAATTTTTGATTTTGGCTATTCGACAAAAGGTGAAGAAAGAGGTATCGGTCTTTACAACCTTCTTAAAATGATTGAAAAATATCCAAATGTAGCAATCGAAACCCAGAGCAAAGACTATCGATTTACCCAAATTTTAAATATCTTTTAAATAAAAACTAGAAGCCCAGCTTGAACTGAGCTTCTAGTTTTTATTTTTGTTTACCGAGAGTGTATCTCTTTCCTTGTGATTTAAATAAATTATAGAATGAAGAAGGCCAGTCTCCGCCATTAATTAATTTTAATTCTGATTTTTTTAAATTTTGAATTTTTGGATTTGAAACTAAGTTTGACATTTTGTGTCCTCCTCGAAAATTATTATTTTAATTCGGATTACTTATTGAATAACTCATAATAGTAGCCCTTAAGCTGCATTAAGTTCCAATGAGATCCAGACTCGACAATCTTTCCATTTTCTAAGACAACAATTTTTGGTGTTCTCTCTGAAACTGTGAGTCGATGAGCTACGAAAATGATCGTTTTATCTTGTAACGATAAAAGATTATCCAGAACTTTTTTCTCTGTTAAGATATCCAGTCCATTTGTTGCTTCATCGAGAATGAGTACAGGAGCTTTGGTTAATAATGCTCTGGCAATCGCAATTCTTTGTTTTTGGCCTCCGGATAATCCACTATGATCGGTCAATTCTGTTTGATAAGCCATTGGCATTTTCAAAATATCCTGATGGATTTCAGCCAACTTACAAGCATCAATGATCTCTGTTTCATTTACATCTGTTTCGATACCTGAAAGTAAATTATCCAAAATGGTTCCGTTAAATAGAAAAGCTTGCTGCGGAACATAGTGAATATGCTGGCGTAGAATTTTCTTATCTATTTGATTTAACGGATGCTCGTTCATGTAGATGTTTCCGTTATAGGGGGTAAAAAAACCAACTAACATTTTGGCAAGTGTTGTTTTTCCAGAACCACTAACTCCAACTAAGCTTATCTTATCTCCTCTTTGGATTTCTAAATGAATATCGGTTAAGGTATCAGCGCCGAAACCATATCTGAAAGATAAGTTTTCAATTTTAATATTTCCATTAAGTGAACCAGGGATATAAGATGGATATGACGTGAACTCAGGTTTTACTTGATAAACTTCGTTCAATCGATTATTGGCGACTTGAGCTGTTTGTAGTTTTGTTTGTAATCGAATGACGTTTTCTAAAGGTGACGTAAAGTACCCTAATAAAGTATTAAAAGTAATGAGTTGACCTATGGTAATTTTGGAATCAATCACAAATTGAGCTCCTACCCAAAGAATAAGGACACTAAATAATAATTGTGTTCCTTGTTTTAAAACATCCTGTGTTATAGAGAATTTACTCAATCGTAATGATTTACTTAAATAGGTTTCAAAGTCAGTTTCAATTTTTTTGAGTCGCCCCTCTTCATTGGTTAATGCTTTTATCGTTTCAATCCCTGTTAAACTTTCGATAATACTTGAACTGACTTCAGAGTTGCTTTGCATCACTTCTAAATTCATTTTCTCAAAGGGCTTTACAAAGAAAACAATGATGATGGTATAAATTGGGATAGCAAGCATGGAAATCAGAAACAGTTGCAGATTTTGATAAATAAGAGCTCCACCAATTAAGAATAGCATTGTAACATCTAAAAAGAGGGACATCACTGAGGAGGCTAATGCATCAATAATTGAGTTTGCATCTGTAAATCGAGAAATAATGTCACCTGACTGTCTCGTTTCAAAAAAGGACATTGGGAGCTTTAAAACATGCCGGATGTAATTTAGAATGATATCTCTACTTAGTTTTTGATTTAAGTGGGTCAGTAGGTATTCCCGTGAAAAAAGGAATATTTGTTGTAATAAGTAGGATAGTGAGAGTCCGATTGTAATCATGCTAAGAGTTGAGATATTTTGCTGCGGAATAAGTTGATCTAGTATGAATTGCAGGTAGTAAGAACCGCCAATATTAATCATGGTTACTAGAATACTGGTTAAGATAGCCCCGAACACGATTCTTTTTTGTTTATAGATAAGAGGGAGTAATTGCTGAAGTCCCTTTTTTTCATCCTTGTGAGGCTGATAGTTTGTGCCTGGTTTTAAGAAGATAGAGACTCCAGTCCATTCTTTTGCAAAGTCGGACTTTGATTTTTTGGTAATCTTGACAGTCGGATCCGGATCACCGATTATAATATCTCCGTTACTAATCCCGTAAATCACATAGTAATGAAGAAGGGTTCCATTTTTTACGACATGAGCTATGAAAGGATAGGGGGTATCTTCTAAATCGAATAAACTCATATCTGCTTTTACAGCTTGTGTCTCGAAACCTATGGTTTCTGCAGCAGTAACAATTCCGAGTGCTGTAGTTCCATCTTTATTTGTTTTAGCTAGATCTCTTAGATGAGCGATAGAGTAGTCGGAATCATAGAATTTTGCAATTGAAGCTAAAACAGCAACACCGCAATCTCTAGCGTCTATTTGAGCTACAAAAGTTTTGTGAAATTGTTTCAAGCAAATCACTCCCTTAAATTATGGCTAAAATTCCTCGATTCGTTATAGATATAAGATAACATAAAAAGCGTTCGATTTAGGATAATTTCCTAAACGGTAGCTCAAACTTCCTGAACGGTCATTTCTGAAGTTAAAAAAGAGTTTTGAAGAGAATAACGAGATATTTTTACCGTTCAGGAAGTTTCAATGACTGTTCAGGAAATGGAGAAAGTCCAATTTAAAAAAATGATATAGTTATGGTGTCAGGTTGCAACAGGGAAAAATTAAGGATTGCGAGGTGTCTATACATGGATAAAATTATTTTTGAGGTTAAAAATGGAGCTAACAATATTAAGGTGAAATCCATAACTGAAGGCATTTTTGTATTGATATTACTACCTGGACTTATGGAGGGAATGTTTTATGTAGGGCGTTTGACTGGCGAGGCGATTGCAAGTTGGTTTTGAAATTATACTAAGTAAAACTGATTATGTGGAAATGAGGTTAGCACTATGATTGAATTTGAAGTTATTAAAAATAGTAATTCTGTAGAAATTTCTGAAGAGGGACTTCTGAGAGTTGCAGGAGGTGTTGGAAGGATAAGCGGTGGAGTAATTGATCTTGGAATTCGTTTCGGTAGTGGGTTAGTTTTCGGTCTTTTCAACCATTAATATATACTAGAAAAAGAAATTTAGGATCATTTACGTGTAATCTAAGGAGTATAACTTCTGTTGACCATGCCAATGGAATATTTTAAAAGAAATAGGAGGGGTTATTATATGGATAACTCAATTCAAAATCAATTTGAAATTATGAGCATATATGATATTGCAGCTGTTACTGGGGGATATTCTGGTAATGATTGCCTGAGAGATATGGGAGGATTTGTTCTGTCTGGTGCAGGTAGTGGTGCCTTATGGGGTGCTCCTGCAGGGGGTATTGGTGCTATTCCAGGTGCATTTGTGGGTGCTCATGTAGGAGCGATTGCTGGTGGTTTTGCATGTATGGGAGGAATACTAGGAAATTAGTTAATTGAAAGGGATAGTTTTTATGAATATTTATAAAGCCTTTAAGCCTTTGTCAGATATTACTTTATCCGATGTAAAGGGAGGTGACATTAACTGGGGCTCTGTTCTGGGACACTGTGTTGGAGGTGCAATCATTGGTGGCGCATTTTCAGGAGGTCTTGCAGCTGGAGTTGGCTGTGTTGTGGGTGGAGGAAAGGTGATTATAGGTGGACTATAAAAATCTGCTTTTCTTAATACTAATCTTGCCCAGCTTGCTGATAATATTGTATGGTATGAAGAAAAAAGAGCATAAACTAGTTATTGCTGGGCTGATTCCCCTTCTGTCTCTATTATCATCAATTATTGTTGATTGGATTTTTGGGTGAGAAATTATATTTTTAGTGGAACGTATTCAAATTAGTATTTTAAGACTTGAACTCTTTTCAGTTCATTATAATGGCTAAAGTTGAAGGATTAATTGCATATGATCCAAATCGTTCAAGATACTAAAAAAGAAGGAAGGAGAGCTTATGAGTAGAGGTGATATACAATCTTGCTTACTGGTTCTCTATGTAGTCTACCTAGTTTTAAGCATTGCATTTAAGCGTTTTCGTAACAAAAACTATAGAGCTTGTTTGTTTATCTTTATTATTGCAGGATTGAATTTGATTGTAGGAGTAGGTGATGGAATTTCTTGGGTTCATTTTTTAGCCATATTTTTGCCGATTTCAGTTTTGTATGAGATTGAACATAAGTTAAAGAAATAGGTGTTTGTCGTGGTTTGTATGATATACTCTTTGAGATTATAAACTGTATGTGATATACTATTTTTATGGCATACGGAATTGATTTTAGAAAACGTGTCCTTGAATATGTTAAAGAGGGACATACACGTAAAGAAACAGCAGCTTTATTTAATATTAGCACCAACACTTTATACAGTTGGGAAAAGCAGGAGAGAGAACTCGGTCACTTAGAACGTAAAAAGCGTGTTGCTAAATCCAGAAAAATACCTTTAGATAAATTACAAGAATTTGTAGAAGAACATCCAGACGCTTTTTTAAGGGAAATTGCAGAACATTTTTCTTGCAGTATTCCTTCTGTTTGGTCTGCCTTAAAGCAAATAAACATCACTTTAAAAAAAGACAACTAGTTACAAAGAACAAAATGCAAAGAAGGTGCAACAATATCTTGAATCACTAGCCGTTTTGAAAGACTTTCCAATTGTCTATATTGACGAAACAGGTATTGATACTTATCTATATCGTAAAAATGCCCGTGCACCCAGAGGTGAAAAGATTCACTCTAAAATTAGTGGTCGTCGTTTTGAACGCACTTCTATTGTATCAGGACAAGTTGGTCAGACTTTTATAGCTCCAATGATTTACAAAGAGAGTATGACTAGCGATTTCTTTGTAGAGTGGTTTAAACAAGAGCTTCTACCATCTTTAAAGACTCCTCATGTTATTGTTATGGACAATGCAAGTTTTCACCCTAAGAAAATACTAGATGAACTTTCTATCTATGCTGGTCACTTCTTTTTACCTCTACCACCGTATTCTCCAGAATTAGATCCCATTGAGAAAAGTTGGGCTATTTTAAAAAAATCAGTTACAGAATTACTTCGCAAAATGGACTCTATAACTGATGCAATAACATACTATTTAAAAACTAAATGACTATAAAAACTGAGACTAAAAAATTTCATTAGTACATGAGACTGAGACTTAAACAATCGGAGAATAGATATGTGAAAAACTTTAAAAATAACTCAGTCCTCATTTAAAGTACAGTCCTATACTCAAATTTTCAAGAAACCATACACATTCAACTGTTTTTAAAGTATTAGACTTTAATTAGTAATCCATTTCCAATATTTCCTTCACTAAATCTGGTGAATCTAGCCTTAGAACAGAAAAATCTTCTACCTTCGTAAATAATGGTAATTCTCCATACCAGATCAAATAATCATCAATAATGAGCATCGGTGTTAAAGACTTTGATGAATCATACACCACAGTAAGATTTTCAGTAGTCTTTTCAAACCCAAATATATTTTTAAATTTTTCTGGTAACAATAGAATCTTTTGAAGACTATTATATCTCTCGACAAATTGGGTTAGTTTTCTTTTCTGGATAAAAGGCAAAATTAGGTGTATTTTCTTAGCATTCAATAGATCTTTATCTAAGTCTACTTCATAGTCAGCTGTACTGTAATAGCTCTTTTGATTTTTATCTTTCTCGATTATTTCATACCCCATTTGTTTATATGCCACTTGTCTTCTCTGAAACATTCGTTCTAGATACGGAACATGAATATCCAAATAGTCAAAAATACGAACTTCTCGTTTTTCTTCGTGAGAACGATGCAAGCGACCAGCATATTGAATCAAATTATTTTTCCACGACAGGGGACCGACTAAAAACAATGTATCCAACTGCGGTAAGTCAAATCCTTCACCAATGAATTTTCCTGTAGAAATAAGAATAAAGCCGTGCTTCTCTTTATCAATCTCCTCTAGTACTCGTTTTCTAATTGAACTTTTCGTATTACCACTTAAGGTAAAAATACAATCACATCCTTTTGATAACAATAGTTCACTCAAAATTTCGATGTGCTCTATTCTATTCACGATAACAAGACAATTACGTTGTTGCCTAATTTGGTCTAGCACATCTCCCACAATAAGTTGATTTCTGGATTCATCTCTTGAAAGCCAATCATTTAACAAATCAAATCTCCTGCTCGAAGCCTTCTCGGAATCAAATCTTCCAAAAGAAGTTAAACATATGAAAAACTTCTTATGAAAATGATGTTTTGGAGCATCAGTTTTATGTAGTATATCTCCAATTCGTTGAAAGATAATAGGATGATGACCATTTTTTCTCTCAGGTGTAGCAGTCAGACCATACATATACTTACCTTTAAATTCTTTAACAACTTTTTCGAACATCAAAGCTGTCACATGATGACACTCATCAATTATCATCATTGTGTACTCATTCAATAAATCAGAAATGGAATCTAAATTAAACATAGATTGAATCATCACAACATCAACTAGCTTACTTCTCCACTTTTTTGATCCAGTATACTGACCAACGTAACCTATTTCTTTTTCTCTACCCTTTGGAGTGTATCTTACGGGAATATCTTCTTCAAATTCAAGAAAAAGGCTAAGTTTTTGAATCCATTGCTCTAACAATTGTCTGTTGTGAACAAGAATAATCGTCCGAGCTTGATGTTTAGCAATTAATGCCGCTCCTAAAACAGTCTTTCCAAATCCTGTCTCAGCTTGCAATATACCATTATCTCTAGATGTGACATCCGCCAAGGCAACTTCCTGTTCAAACCTAAGTTCTCCTACAAATTTTACCGAAATAGGTGAATGTACAATTCGATTATCTTCAATGGAAATTTGATTGAAAAGATTTGTTAATTTTTGCAACAACCCCCTCGGTAGGATAAGATATCTATCCGTTTCTTCAAACAAACAAATCCGCTCTGGTATTTGATATGTAGGTTGACGCATGATTTGTTTTAAATAAAATTCTGGGTTCGAAAAAGAAGCCATTCTTTTCAAAGAAAACATAGTTTGACTTGAAAGTACATGTTTTTCAAGCATCAACACATTACTAAATTTAAGTGAAATACTTTGTTCTAAATTCGGACTTTCCGAATCTATGCCCACTATAAAATCAACCTTTTTAGTCTCTATCCTTTCAATACTTTGAAGGAATTCCCATTGATTAGGATAGGGGTTGAATTCATTATCTACAAACAAGGTATTCCCATTTTCATAGGCCTTTCCTTGCAAGGGTAAAGCTATTAAGTTTCCAAGTCCTCCTTTTGGAAGGATATCCTGATTCGGAAACATCCTGTCGTAAGCTTCAAACGAAATTGATTCTGATTCTAACATCGAAAGTTCAAGAAGTTTTCTACCAAAATTTCTAGCATCACGCGCTGGAATAGCATTTTCAAAAAAATACCAAACGTGTGCGCCATTACCCGACCTTGAAATCTCGACAGCAGGTATTACCCCTCTTTCACAGCTTACGTTCCTCAATACTTCAACGGATAACTTCCAATCTTTTTTATCGAAATCCAACACCAAAAACCAACAAGTTTCATCCTTCAACATTGGAAATATCCCAATTGCTGTTTCCCCCTTCAAATGTGACTTCAAAACATCAACTGTTAGCGGATGAAATTCTCTCTTCTCTGGCGCCAAAGCCTTCCACCCATATTTATAGGACGGTGAATATTGAAGTTTGCCCTCCCCGTTTAAATAACTTCTAGCATAAACATCGAATCTCCCCTTAAAGACCGAAAAAAATAATTCCAACTTTTCCTGTGTAGTTAGACGTGATTCGTACATCACAAAACTCTTTTCGAAATCCTCTTTCTGAATCACAAAAATCTCTTGGTTTCTTTTTTTACAGATGTAATACTCATTCGTTCCTTGATATGAGGGATAAGAAGCCAACAACTCAACAAATACACCCGACTCATCGACAAACCATCGCATAACGCCACCTCATCACTTCTTGCCAAGATTGTATCAAGAAGTTCTATGTTTGTACACAGCATACCAAAGGTTTCTTTAACAGCCCATTACTCTCACCAGATCTTCATCCCCTCTCCTTTAAAGTTGCTGCGCGTACTTGCTGCTCAATTTCCTGATACAAGGCAGACAGTTCCGATCCTCTATGGTTCTTTATTTCCAATTTGTCGAAAAAGATAGGAACTGATGCCCTTTCAACCTGGAGCAGATTGCCTTGAAAAAAGGTTCGTCCTGTTTTCCGATCCACGGCAACCAATGATGACCGCCAACGAGCACCAGTCCTGTCTGGTCGCCAAGAGATCTTTAGCTGAGGTCCATGATAATACCAACCCATTAGCAACAAGTCTGCGCCGACACCTGTCAAATGACAAACCAAGGGCTCAGACTCCCTTTGAGGCCAAAAAGGGCGAAAATCTTGAATTCCTTCATAATCTTTGTATTCAAAATCAGCTTGGCTAACATCTCCTCCATCCCAAGTTCGGGCATCACGGAAGGGATTGTAACTATTTACAGGAATTTCCTGGCCCCCTACTAAAACTACTAGCTCTTGAGGCTGGTAGTAGCGAATCCAATCACGATAGCCTTTTTCCTTCCCAGGAACCTGTAAAACTTGAGCAGATTCACGCGCCACCGTTGGTACTAAATTCAGCCCCGCCTGTATGGATTTTTCATCAAAAAAACGAATCCTCTCCAAACGAGAGGAATAGCCATTCTCGGATCGATTCAGAATCTGAACTGAGTCTGCCAGTTGAAACACAATCACAAACGTCAGCCCCTTGCGCTTCTTGTCATAGCGCAAAATCGGCACCTGATTCAGAGGATCATTCTTGAGAAAATTCAAATACCGCCCTGCCTTGACAATGCGGTTGTGGGGATACGTGAGCATACGAGCACCTTTCGAATGTTATTGTTACTTCGGTAAAAAATGTCCGCCCTGTACTTCAAAGAGTTGTGGGCGGTTCTATAACTATTATTGTACTAGAGATTTGAAAAAAACAAAATCTAGTTGAAATGGCATTGTTTAAAACTACCAAACGTTGACAAGCCACTAAGATATCACCTAAGAAAAAGAAATTGAGACTTAATTACTCTCATGTTAAGAAAAATTTCATTTTTCTTCCCTACCTGGCCTTTCTTTTCTTAGGAAAGAATTAGAAAACTTGCTCTCATAACTTGAGTACTAATTTATCAAATAATTTCTCTAGTTTTTTCTTATCACTGTATACTGTACCATCCATGTACAAGTTATAAACGTCATCATCCACACCAATTGAAATTTCGCATTCGTATCCCTTCATTAAAGCCAATGAACGAATCACTTCACGTTGCGTTCGACCATTTCCTTCACGAAAAGGGTGGAAATAATTAAGATTATCTAATATTTCCACAAGATTTCTACAAATAACTTCTCTGCTACCTGAATTATTCAAATAATTCGTAATTAGACGATTTAAAAACTTTTCTGCCATATCGAACGATTGAATAGGTAGAAAAGCTTTACCACTCTTTGAAATATTAACGCAACGGTATTGACCAGCCCACTCATACATTTCACCGAAAAGAAATTGATGAATCGCCAAAATATCTGATACACTATGCACTTCTATAGGGTTTCCAAATAATTTTATAGTTTTACTTGCGACCAAACGAAATTCAAGTTCCTGGGCTTTTGCTTTATCTTGTTCATGAAACTTATTACGAAGAACCGATGAGTTTGGATAAACATAGTAGTTATCCAAATCAATATAGCTATACTCTTCATAAATTTTCCGAGCCATCAAGCCACTCCCAATGCTATCGCTTCATCTCTTAAAAGTTCAACATCCTCAACAGTTGGCTGCCAGCCTTCAATCATATTTGTACTTAGAGCGTACCAAACACTCTTGAAAATCAATCGATTTTCAAAAACTACTCCCATAATCGTCATATTTTCTTGGTTAACATCTAAAGTCATATGCTCCACCCCCTACTACTCTAATATACCATAAAAACATTAAAAAGGGTGTATGTATCTGAAACAGTATACAACTTGAAACTTGAAATTTCAAATTTCGACTACAGATATCTAAAGCCATTTCGTTGAAAAACTGCTTTCTCTTGTGGATATGTCATGCAAATCCTCTCCTAAAAAAGAAAAGGAAGCGGGAGCCTCCTTCTCTTACACGTATTGAGTTTCACCTCACGCTAGATATGCCCTATCTATTCCTCAAGGGTCGGCAGTCCTGCTATTCTTTTTCTCAACAAACAGTTCGTACTGAGTATGGGCCCACAGGCGGTTGCAGACCATATCCACTAGCCCACAAATAGTTTTTTATTTATACTTTAAAATGACTGTGCTTTTTAACTCTCTATTTGTCTACAGTTAATCGCGGTACACAACCCGTCTTATGATCTATTCTTACCTAACTCTTCCGCACCAAACGACGAAAATCACGTGCACTTCTCTTGAGCAAACTTGCCAAAGAGTGACCGGATTGGGCATAAGGGCCATGGGAAGACCAAAATGACCTGTCATCAGGACTCCACCTCGCTTTCGTAGGTGAGCGGAAGCCTTTTAGTTTTTTTCGTCGAAAGCGAGGATCATGTCGACCAATCGGGGCGATATCCAAATCCCTGTGTCGGAAAAAGCCACCGTAATTAAAACTAGCTCCATTGATAGTCCCAGCCTCCGACATTCCTTCTAGATCCAGGATATTCAGGAACCGTCCTTGGCTGTCTAATATAAGCTCAACCCGTTGATGGTAGAGAACCTTTAGATTCACACTTGCCTGATTGTCAGGATAAACCCTTCTACCTTCAACCAAAGAAAGCTTCTGATGCAAACGACCACGGTCCCACAAGGTGTAGTACCGGCCCTTTAGATAACGCGCCAAAGCCTCCCGGTCCGTCATCCCCGACTCACGAAAATGATTCCGAATATACTGCGCTTGCTGAATCGAAATCAGATAGCGGAGCTGGTGAACCTGCCGATTGAGAAGCCCCGGCTGATCCAAAGTATTTTTAGGAAACGCTTGCTGCACCAGCTTGACTAGGTCCTTCCAAAATCGATCATGTGGTGCTAGATCTGGGTCAAAACAAGCCAGTAAGCGCTGCAATTCTAGCGGATCTTCCGTAAGGTCCGCAGGCATTTGGAGGAGAGACATAATCCAAGTCAGCAGCTCCAGAGGAGTCAGGAGTTGTCGTTTTTGAGTCCATTCAGCACGGAAATGAGGACTGCCGATAAATCCATTAAGGAACTGATTCATGTTACAATACCTTTGTCTTTTTAAGATTTAGTTCACAATTAAAACAAACTTCTATCCTTAAAATTTCTAACAATCGTGAAATATATTAAATAAAATGAGAACAATTATGTTCTCACTTTATTTCATTCGAATATACAGGCCATCTTCCATTTGATATATCTCATAATGTGGGCTATCTTCAACAGGGGTTAAACCTTCAAAATTTAACGACATTGTATCCACATGATCAATTTTGACATCGTAGTGACTGATGTTTTGATACCACATAACATTTGGCCAATAAAGATTAGCATTATCAGGAACTAAGTTATCCAAAATAGGGTAATTTTGTAAACTATTATAATATACGGTTGAATTTGTAAATAATCTATTCATTACTAAACGAGTTTGTCCATCCGTTTTAAGATATGGTCGAATAACCTGACTAAACTGTCCTGCTTGAAATTCAAATTCGTCCTTTTGAACTCCTAAAACATTCGCATATACAAAACTAAATACAAGGAATCCATATGTAATAAAAATAATAGTTGTTGACTTAACAATCTTAAGTAACTTATTGCTATTTAACTGTGCTAGTATAATACTAATTATCGCAACACAAACGAATAAGCCATACACATAACGGGGATGGTCAGTTGCAAGATTACCTGTAATTGCTAGGTTCACACCAAAACTTAACGGGAACGATAAACCAAGAGCAAAAATACTAATTGGTAATACCCATAAACTTCTTCTGCCCACTTTAAATAATAATGATATTAAAAACAGTATAATAATGATTAGAATTAAAATTTTCCAATATTTATTTATTTCATTCCGAACAACAGCATACAATAATTCTGTATTTTTTTGAATAGTGGGAATCAGGTTATCTAATTCAGCAATTGTGGTATTCGTTCCTCTATCTAATAACTGTGGATTAAAATTCATTTCTAAACGATATACCAATAGTCCTGATATATAAGCCATCGCAGAAATAACTATAAATCTAAGTGAATGTAGTATACTTGTTTCTTCAATTATTAGATAGAGAAATAAGAATATTGTCAATATAATGTGAATACCTGATGAACTCTGATATAAATTACACATCAAAAACACACATATTAGGGAAATGAAAAAGAATAAAATTGAATTAAATTTTCTATATAGGAAAAAAGGTAATATAGATACCAAAATCGAAAATGCAATATAAGGATTATCAAACCTAAAACTCAATACCTCTAAAAAGAACGGATTGACAAACAGTATTGTTGAAGCTAATACTGTTTGCCACTTTATAGCATCTTTTGGAAAAAATGTCCTAATTAACAAGACACTCGAAAGAGCTAAGATACCTGATGTAAGAAAAGGAAACAATATTCCGACATCAACAAGATGAGAATTGTTATTAAGAATCCAAGATAAGTATTCAGATGCATACCTAGCATAATCATGTGCAAAACTTGCCACACCGGTAGAACGTCTATACACATCATCAATGTATGGATAATTTGAAAGATTGATTGCAAGTGCTGGTATAAGATAAAAAAGCCATAGCCAAGCAATATATTTATTTTTAGTTAGAAAAGAATAAAATATTTTTTTCATAAAAACTCCCTAAGGTATATCAAAGAATGCAGTATCCATAAGACTGTACCCTTGTCCAGATGTAATATCAAACTGTAAAAGTCTTAAATCCTCATCAAACTCAGACACGGTTTCAAATTGCCCATCTGTATTCACTTTTCTATTCTTTAAGACCTCTTCTAATAAAGCAAAGTAAGGTGAGACCTTAGAATTAGTTTGTAAAAACACGCTTGCTGAAAAATCACTTGAATTAACGATTGGATAATTTTGCTTCGGAGTTTCAAAGTTAGTCCAAATAAAATAGTCGGTTTGAAATTGCAATGCCGTATTTTCTTTGAAAATTGAGGGAGGATAAAAGCCAGGCAAATGATCACCATAAAAAACAACTGTTATATCTTTTTCTACTTTTTCTAACTCTGACAGGAATTCACGAGTAGATTGATCTGTAAAATGAAGAAGTCTTGTATAACTGGTCAGATGGCCATTCTGTTTCTCATCAAGTATCTCGTTATTAGATGTAAGGTCAGTAGGTTTGTCCATAGACCAAGGCACATGATTTTGCATGGTTATCAAAGAGAAGAACTGACTTTGATTTCTATCAAGATTATCCAGCAGGTTTTCATATACTGTTTTATCACTCACACTAACACCTTGATACTCTATATTTTGAAGATTCTCATCACTATCTACTAAAAAAATCAAATGTTTAAAACCTAAATCCTTGTAAATATTAACTCGATTATAATTATTAGCACCAGAGGGATGAATCACATAGCTATTTTCTCCTTCAAATGCTCTACTAATTGATGGTAGGAATTTCATCTGCGGAACAACTTCTACATAAATATTTGAAGTCGATCTCGAGTAGTTATAGAACGGCAAACCTGTTAAAGTTTGAAATTCCATATTAGCAGTTCCACCACCATAGCCATCACTATGCATAAGACCGCTAGTTGTTTTTTCTTTAATCGAATCTATTTCAGGAATTGGATTTCTAGACAAAACATTTGAAGAAATTCTTTTCGGATCAGAAAAACTTTCACTTAAAATATAGATAACTGTTTGATTTTTTAATGATCTTGCTCTAGATTTATTTTTTTCCTCTGCTAGCTGTTCATACTTGCTTAAAATCTCTTCAATCTTCTCTTTGCTATATTGTTCTGGAGTTTCCATTACTTGTTGTGTTAGCTGTCGAGCCCAAACATATGCAAGTGATTTATAGCTAGCATTAGTAGATAATCCCATCCATGTCACATCATACCAATTATTTAACAAACTGATTATTGGAATATCACTTTTGATTTTTCCTTTTACTTCAGATCTAAATGCAGTCATTGTTCCTTGAAATAAACCAAGAAAAATAATCACGATTCCAAGACGACTGTATATACTACTGAAAATTCGCTTAGAGGGCATTAGTATTTGAATATTCCATGCAATATAGAAAAGCATTAAAATAATAACTAATAAACTAATGAAAAGATTAATATCGACAAAAGAAACAAATAATTCTGGCTGTTTAATCCAAATGAAATCAGTTGGAATCAACGGTTCTTGCCGAAAACTAAACTTAATAGCATTCGCAATCGCAAACACAATTCCAGTAAGTGTGATAAGTAGAGTTGAATATAAAAATCTATTGATAATTGAATAAATCAGTAAGCATGTAAAAAAGATCGTAGTAATTTGAAACATTGTTGCTTGTGGAAAAATAAATTTCCCAAGCAAATCCGACCCTAAGACCACTCCCGCCTGAAATAGCAAATTAAAAACTACAGCAAAAACAAAGCTTGAAAAAATTGCATTTGCTATTCCAAAGTGGTGCAAACCTATTTCTCTTAGACTATTGTAAAGACTTGCAAAAAGAATAAAACCTATTGAAAACCAAATCAGAGTTTGACCAGTAATATACCCAAGATAAAGATCCAGTTGATTATTCTCAGCAAATTCAGCTACCTTACCTGACACAAACTCAAGAAATAAAGGATTTGTCACCATCAATGGAGCCATGGAAGCCTTGGTCCAAACAGAACGGCGGGTACGATACAATCCTGTAGTCTCAAATTGTTTAAAAAATAAAAATTCCTTCTTGAGTAGGTTTAGTAAAAAAGCAATGACAAGGACAATCGCTACACTATAAAAATGTACCTGTGTTAAGGGATGAACTTCATAGAGTTGTTCAAGTTTAAAGTCCGGATTATTTAGCTGTCGAGACCATTCTAATAGAAATAGTAATGGAAAATAAAGGATATACCCTATGAGGATAGGGAAAATCGTCTTAAGCTTCGCAAAAGGAAGTGTGAGAATTCCAGCAAAAAGAACAATGAAAAGATAGATCCACATGATTCCTTCGGTTGTTAAACCTAAGAAATTTGGAAATTGACCCAGAAAATAATTGGATAGTAAAAGAATTGTCAAAGCAAACATGAGCAAAGAGTAGCAAAACTCAAAAACTCTTGCTGACCAATCGAGATTATCCACCCAATCTATAGCTGAATCATATTTTTCCTCCAAATAATCTCGGATATGATCTCTGATATTTACAGGAAAGTCACTGATGAGCTCTCGACTATCTTCTAAAAAAATTGTACTCTTAGCAACAACAAGATTTTTACATTCTAACCAATAACAGCTTAAGGATTCTAGAATCTTATTCATGAATGTTTAGCCACCAATCGTTTAAAGATGTATCTCACTGCCCTTGCAGGACCAATTACAATATACTTCAAGGCTCCCCGAATGCCACCCATATAGTTAAAATCAACAAATGTAGGGGGATGAAGATCTCCATTTAAATTTAATTGTTTATTGTCTACAAAGGGTGTTATCAAACTTGGACTAGGTGCAATTCGAAAATCATAGCCCTGGTTCCATGCAATATAAACTAGTAGACGTTCCATTGCATGTAAAATAGAGTTCTGTGGAAGTGGTTCTTCCGGAACTGCCTCCACAGGAAGGTTTAGCTCAAATAAAGGTTTTAAGGCATCATAACGGAACCAAGCAAAACTTCCATAACTCATAACAAAAGTATCCATTTTAGTGAAATCAATTGACTTGGTTAAGCCCATATCTTCCCATAGTCCATTCATCGCATCGGCCATTTGGTGTTCATTCCAGGCTGTGACGATTCGGTTATAGCGGAAAAAGGTTGGAATATCCGCAATAAGCAGACCTAAATTTGGATTATTTTCAAACTGATTCAATATTGATGCAGAGGGCTCTACTAACATCTGAATGAGTTCACGACGCCACGATTCACCCGCCCAGAAATCCGCTTCTTTAGATTTTTTTGTATGGAAATGACCAACGTAATCGTACTTAGCCAATTGTTCTTTTAATAAGAGCATTGGTAAAAGATCACGTCCTCTATTTCCTGTTACAAATACTTCTAGATTATTTTTCTGGCCAGAAATCATCAAAATCTCTGCTTTCTTATCGGCAGTATCTGTTGTTAGATAAAGATCACAGTCAAAAGGAAATTTTTCGAATACTTCTAAAAATTCATGTAACAAATCCGTATAAAACACATGGAGATGGATCGCTACTGTTCCCTTCAGAGGTTGAAATTCAGTTTCTACTCTTAGCAGATATTTTTGGCCTAGAAGGTAAGGACTATCCGGTAAATTAATCATAGACATATGATAGACCATCAACTCAATTGGATAGTCACTATTGGATTTAATAGTATCTAAAAGGTAAGGAGCAATCGACTGATTAGCATCCAAGGCTTTGACCTTTAAAAAAGGTAATCTAACTTCAAGAATTCGGCGAGGGTTATAATAAGTAAAATCAGGGTGTAACATCCCTTCAGTCGATTCCTGAGTCGTATCAAATATTGCATTGTATTGAAAACCCTTCTCAAGGAAAAATGTCGTAACACGTGATTCATAGTTATCAATCACGTCTTGAACCTTTTCATAATCTTGAATATTTTTCCAGAAATCAAAAAAACTATTATCAGATAAAACGGATTTTTTAAAGGTTAGAAAATAACTTTGAAGATGTTCAGGAAATTCCTTTGTAGCCCGAAAATTTGTCAAGCCCCAAAAATCAACTTGATCATCTAGTTCCATTTTTAAAAAGGAAGGTTGGAAATCCCAGATAGGCCCAAAACAAGTATCATTCATTAAAGTAACAGAATCAAACTCTGCTAGATTAGACCAACCAATTTCTTGCATGCCATCACGCCAAGCCGCAAAATCAAAGCCTCTATTTTCCCGACTAACTACGTCATCCACGAGTCCGGACATTTCTAATTGCACTTGATAATTATCGGGTAAGGAACTATTAGAAATAAATAAGACCTTAGAATATAAGGGGCGCATCTGTTCTAATTGAAATAAGACATGGGGACTGATATGTCCGAATTTATTAAAATGGACATAAAGTAAGAGTCGATTCATTTCTTTCTCCTGAAAAAGTTTATCACAGCAGTTGAAATTTTCCATCGCCATGAATTCTTAATGATTGTATTCTCGGTCTCAATTTTGTTGAGCGTTTCTTTTACAAGCCTCAACTCATTTTGACACTCCAAAAAATTTACTAGTAATTTTTTCACTAAATAATCTGGTGTTTCGACATTGTTAATCTGACTCCCCTTGTAATAAAGTTTAAAATAACGGTAGTCTTCCTGACTGGGCAAGTCATAAATGAGCTGTGGATCTGAATTTATAAAAAAGTAACCACCCTCATAGGCAATCCCATTCGTCCAACTTGGTTCAATCGTTAGTTCATCTGACAATTCTACAGATACTTTATCATAAAAACTAGGTCGTTCTGAGAGATCAATCCGTATCCGTCGACAACCTACTGGTAAATCTATTTCTAAAGAAGCCTCTGCCTTCAGCGCAAAAGACTGACTATTCACTTCCGAAAAACCCGAAGAGTCGTCTGAAAAATATACCTTTACCGATTCAAAGCCAATACCTTCAAGTCCTGCTGAAGCACGACTTAAAGCCAACTCAAATTCATTATTTCTTTCCAAAAGAAGATCCACGAAATTTTTAGTGATATTTTCGGGATATTTTCTCACAAACTCCTTTTGCGTTTCAAGTAATTTCTCAAATCTTACTCTTTGACTTTCAAATGATATTGGTCTGGAATCCGATCCTGTATTGATAACATAAGCTACAGTTGATTCAGGTAAATAGCTAAGTTTCGTCCGCTTAAATAATTCAAGTTGCAGATTAAAGGTATCATCCGCAGTGGTTAAATCTAAACCTTCGTTGATTTCCAATATTAAATCACGCTCAACTAGCCAGGTTGAAGCCATTGTAAATCCCCGAGTAGTTAGCATTTTTTCATAGGTATCTGCTAGTGGGATAACACCTGATTCGAATCCTGCAGAACTCACAAATTTACCTTTGTCGTCATAGATATCAAAATCAGTATTTGACCAAGCAGAATCCGAATTACTCTCTAATAAATCTACTTGTTTCTGTAACTTATAGGGGTCCAACCAAAAATCATCACCATCACACCGTGCAATGTATTTACCATTTGCTTTAGAACAAATTTCAACCCAAGTTCTGGCAATCCCTTGATTTACGGAGTTAGAAAAAATGCGAATATTTTTTTTATTCTGGAATTGGAATTTTTGAATCAATTCCCATGAAGAATCTGTGGAAGCATCATCTATTACTAAGACTTCAAAAGTAAAACTTGTTTTTTGCTCCAAAAAACTTGTTAATGTTTTTTCAATCCAAGGGGCCTTGTTATAAACTGTACATATAATTGAAACAACTGGCTGTGTCATAGCTAACTCCATTAATGGAAGGTCCAGGTACCATTTCGTTGAATTAAGCCACTAGCCGAATCTAGGGCAGAAAAATCATCCGCTGCAATATCTGTACGCTGGACCATGATAATCGGCGTCTGAGTAGCATCAGAAAACGCAAGCATTTTACCATCTGCATCTCTAACCGTGACTTCTAACTTCAACTTCAAATTATTAACAGATGGTAACGAACAGCGATAGTGAATTTCTTGATGCCCTGATGAAACTTTTTTTAGATCCATGGAATTATCATTATAAATCCAAATATTTCTGTCTATATCTGTCAAAGAAAGAGCCAAGTAGGTCTCCATTTCTTGCTTGATATCGTATTGAATCCGGAAATGAATTTCATCCGATGGACATATCTGAGTTGGACTAAGCAAATCAAGCTGAAAATTTTCAACTACTAGTTCCTCTTCATGAACTTGTTTTTCAACATTCTCTTGATGTAAGGGTGCAGTATTATCATAACTATACTGATTTGCAACATTCTCTGGATTCCCAAAAGCTTTCACAAGACCATCCTCGATGAGTACGGCTTTGTTACAGAATTTCTTGACTGCTCCCATATCGTGGGTAACTAGTATGGTTGTTTTTCCAGATTGCTTACGTTCCATGAAATAGTCATTACATTTACGTTGAAAGGCCTCATCTCCAACCGCCAAAACCTCATCAAGAATGAGGATATCACTATCCGCTTTGATGGCGACCGAAAAGGCTAAGCGTACTTGCATTCCACTCGAATAGTTTTTGAGTTTCTGATTCATAAAGTCTCGGAGTTCCGCAAAATCAACAATCTCATCGTACATGTCATCAATTTGATTTTGGGTGAAACCGAGAAGTGCGCCGTTCAAGTAGACATTTTCACGTCCAGTTAATTCAGGATTAAAACCTACCCCTAGTTCAATGAAGGAAACCAGTTTTCCATCGATGACAACCTGACCTTGCTCGGGCTGATAGATTTCAGAAATGATTTTTAACAGTGTCGATTTACCAGATCCATTACGACCTAGAATTCCAAAGAAATCACCTTTCTCAACTTCGAAATTGATATCTTTGAGGACATGTTGCTCTGTGTAGCCTTTGATTCCACGTAAACGATTAATCAAACTCATTCTTAAGCTGTTGGTTGCTTCTGTTGGTAGTTGGAAATATTTACTGACATGTTGAACAGAAACAGCAATTTTGTTCTCTTTCACTATAAAATCTCCGCAAACTTCTTAGCATTTTTCTTAAAAATTCCATAGCCGAAAATAAAAATCAGAATAGGTAAGCAATATGGAATAAGAATTAAAAATGGATTTGTGACCAGTTGCCACACGGTCGTGTTAGCCGTATCAATCAAAAGATAGCGTGTATCTTGAATCATCTGCGCCATAGGGTTCATCATCATAATTTTAGCAGCTAATTCATTTTGGTTGGCCACAAAACTAATCGGATAAATAATCGGTGTAGCATAGAGTCCAGCTTGTAGAACAACCTCCCAAATTTGAAGAGAGTCCCGAAAACGTACAAAAATTGTTGACAAAAGGAAAGCCAAGCCAGACGCGAACAGCCCCAATTCAAGAAAAATCGGTATAACCAAGATAACTTGCCAAGAAATCCCAACTCCGTTAATCAAGGCAAAAACAAAAACAACCGCTAAATTAATCAGGAAATTAATTCCCGCTCCTGCAACTGCAGATAAAACAATAATTTCTTTTGAGAAATTTAATTTACGAATCAAATCTCCACGGGAAACAATGGACACCATTCCCATAGAGGTTGCTTCTGAGAAGAAGGACCAAATCACATTTGCGAGTAAGAGAGCGACCGCAAAATGAGGGACATCTCCTCCTAATCGTAAAAAGCGGATAAATACCAGATACATAATGGTAAACATCATGAAGGGCTTTAAGATGGACCAAAGGTAACCAATGGCAGACCCCTGATACCGTAATTTAAAGTCCGTCTTGATGAGTTCTTTCATCAAGATCCAGTTTTTCTGCTGAAACAGATTCATGGATTGCTCCTTTTGTAAAATAATTTTGTAATAATGAGTGTCCGAAAGACGAGGGTATGGAACCAACGGTTTTTTCGGAGACCTCTTCCAAAAATCCTTCGGATTCGTTCGATCATTCCTTGATCTAGAATCGTAACAAAGTCCTCGACCAATTCTCTATCTTGAGGCTCGAGCGGCAATACGAGTAGGTTGCGAGCCTGTTCTTGACTAGCATGGATTAACTTCCAGTACTTTTGGAAGAGGAGTTGTGGTCGAATCCAGTTGGCCATTCGTTTTCGAAGGGTTCGAGCGCCTAGAACATTTTGGTCATGTTGGCGATAGAGTTGGGTGACGAGGTCCACGTAAGCCAACTGGCCTTGGCTGGCAGCTAAGAGTCCCAGATACCAGTCGTGCATGAGCAGTTCATGCTCTTCCTTGCCCGTCCACATTTGGGCAAGGGGGTGATTGATCAAAGTGACTCCGCCTGTAACAGTGTTTTCCGTCAATTCAGCCAAGAGTGTTGTGTTGGCGTGATCAGACTGGGATTTGATCATACTAGGAGCAATCAGCTCGAGCTCCTGATCCACCACACTTAAATCTGTATAGACCAGGGCTCCTCGACTGGGATCCAAGGCTCCCATGGCGTCCAGCTGAATTTGAAGTTTCTGAGGAAGCCAGACATCGTCTTGGTCAGAGAAGGCATAGTACTCTGCTTTTTCTGCCTGTAAAAGAGTCCAAAAGCTCCTAATCACACCTAAATTTTCTTGCTCATTTGGGTTAATCCAGCGAATCCGTTCATCACGCGCCTGATAGCGACGGATAATCTCATGGGTGCCATCACTAGAACCATCATCTCGGATCAAAAGACGCCAATCTTGCACGGTCTGTGCTAGAATCGAATCCAGCATTTCAGCAAGGTAACGCTCTCCATTGTAGGTAGAAAGTAAGATTGCGACTGTCATGAGCGGAACACCTCCTCATAGTCGCCCACAATCTTCTCCCATGAGTAGAACTCACGCATTCTTTTTTTTGCACCCTCACCAAGTTGACTCGGACGGTTCTTTTCAATTTTTTCAAGAAGAGAAGATAAGTCACCCGACTCCTTAGACCAGTAAAGAGCTGTCTCCTCTGCCACGACTTGGTTAAAATCAACGCCCAAAACAAGGTTGACATCACTGTGAGCCAGGGCTTCTAAGAGGCCCGGATTGGTTCCACCAACTTCGTGCCCATGGATATAGGCATAGGCTTCTTGGCGAATTTTTTTCAAGAGTTCGCTGTCATAGACAGTCCCCACAAAACGAATCCGGGAATCCTGGTCAAAACCGGTCTTTTGTCGCAAGGTCTCAAAGTAGGCGGAACCTTGGTAATTGCAGACCAAAACGAGCGGACGCTGGGTCTTGCTCTGCATAAATTCGCGAATCATGGTCTCGTAATTGTTTTCCGCAACGAAGCGACCTACAATCAAATAATAGTCCCCCGCCAGAAGATTCCAGTCTTGGAGAAAACTCTGAAACTCAGGTGACTCTGTCGCTAAATGGGAGGGTTCCAAATCCGTACCATAGGCAATGGTGGTTACTGGAAGCTGACCATAAGCTTCTTCCAAATAGGAAGCAATTCCGGGATTGTCCGCCACTACCAAATCGGCATTTCTGGTCATGGACCGCTCTGCCAACTTCAGGTAAGCTCGAACTGGCTTCGGCCACTTGGTGCGCCGCCACTCCAAACCATCAGGGTTGATCAACAAACGTCCACCCAGACGATGGATACGGTTTGTAAAGAACCGAACCAAAGGCCCCATGGTGTTCCCTAAAATGTAGAAGACTGGCTTCTCACTCCCACTCTTTTCTGCCAACTTCAGGGCATAGTTCAAGGCCATGGTATCATAAACAATCACCCGAGCAGGCCCTAACTGAGGAGAACAAATGGTAAAACAGTCAGTCCCTTGAAAATCAAAATGCTGGTAAGACTCTTCATCCGACAAACAAGCAACATGATAAGCCATACGAGAATCTTGCTTGCGTGTAACCAATTCTTGCACAAAGGTCTCAAATCCACCATATTTGGCCGGCAATCCACGACTGCCAATAATATAGACATCCTGCATACAGACACTCCTTCCCCTAGTTTACATTGCTACATTATACCATGTTTCCCAACTTCCCGCGACTAAAAAGAGGAAAAGCCCTCAAACTGAGACAATGTCATTAAGTTAAGACCTAGAATTTAGAATAAGACCACATTTGAAAGCTCATAATTACATCAGACTTTCAAATGTGGTCTTTTTGTGCACGCCAAATAAAGGTTTTTGTGACCTTTTTTAAAAATTATGATACTCTATAGGTGAAACTTACTACTGATTGATTTTTCAGTCGCCTTTCAAACGTCCGACCTGGACGAATGATTGATAAATGTCTTTCTATGTAAGTTTTCAACTTAGAAGAAGTGAGCCTGTTTTTCAGAAATTGTTTACAGG
>NZ_JADXDQ010000029.1:0-22566 GCF_015831295.1 Streptococcus sp. NLN64 | reverse complement strand
GAAAAATTTAGTTAAGTGACGATAGCCTAGGAGATACACCTGTTCCCATGCCGAACACAGCAGTTAAGCCCTAGAACGCCGGAAGTAGTTGGGGGTTGCCCCCTGTGAGATATGGTAGTCGCTTAGCAAAAGGGAGTTTAGCTCAGTTGAAAAGGAGAGGCAATCGACTTTTCAAGTTGCGGATAAGGAAAGTGAAACTTTCCACCGTTGGCTGAGCAAACTCCGCCTTATGGGAGTTTAGCTCAGCTGGGAGAGCATCTGCCTTACAAGCAGAGGGTCAGCGGTTCGATCCCGTTAACTCCCATTCAAGCGGGTGTAGTTTAGTGGTAAAACTACAGCCTTCCAAGCTGTTGTCGCGAGTTCGATTCTCGTCACCCGCTTTGAACAATAGTTCAATACCATACCAAGTTTTTAACTTGGGCGCGTAGCTCAGGTGGTTAGAGCGCACGCCTGATAAGCGTGAGGTCGGTGGTTCGAGTCCACTCGTGCCCATTTATAATATGGTCCGTTGGTCAAGGGGTTAAGACACCGCCTTTTCACGGCGGTAACACGGGTTCGAATCCCGTACGGACTATTTATAATTTTTGGAGGATTACCCAAGTCCGGCTGAAGGGAACGGTCTTGAAAACCGTCAGGCGTGTAAAAGCGTGCGTGGGTTCGAATCCCACATCCTCCTTGTTTAAGAATAGCGCGGGATGGAGCAGCTAGGTAGCTCGTCGGGCTCATAACCCGAAGGTCGTAGGTTCAAATCCTGCTCCCGCAATTTGGCTCGGTAGCTCAGTTGGTAGAGCAATGGATTGAAGCTCCATGTGTCGGCGGTTCGATTCCGTCTCGCGCCATTACAATTGAATATTGTATGGAAGGGTAGCGAAGAGGCTAAACGCGGCGGACTGTAAATCCGCTCCTTCGGGTTCGGGGGTTCGAATCCCTCCCCTTCCATCTTACGGGCATAGTTTAAAGGTAGAACTAAGGTCTCCAAAACCTTCAGTGTGGGTTCAATTCCTACTGCCCGTGTATTAATAGAATGGCGGGTGTGGTGAAGTGGTTAACACATCAGATTGTGGCTCTGACATTCGGGGGTTCGATTCCCCTCACTCGCCTATTTATTAATAATGGGGTATCGCCAAGCGGTAAGGCAAGGGACTTTGACTCCCTCATGCGTTGGTTCGAATCCAGCTACCCCAGTTACTAATTGAATAATTAGTGAAAGCCGGCGTGGCGGAATTGGCAGACGCGCTGGACTCAAAATCCAGTGTCCTCACGGACGTGCCGGTTCGACCCCGGCCGCCGGTATCTGAAAGTCTTCTCTAGAAGGCTTTTTATTTTTGTTCTTTTTCAACTAGAGCAGTTCTTCCCACTTTCCTCCTTTCGGATCTTTTGATAAAATGGCATGTATGAAAGAAATTGTTGAAAAGGCACCGGCTAAGATCAATTTAGGCCTGGATGTTCGTGGAAAGCGGGAGGATGGTTTTCACGAGTTAGGCATGGTTATGGCAAGTGTGGACTTAAATGATTATATTACAGTACGGGAGCGAGAGGATCAGCAGATTACGCTTGAGTCTTCTTCGAGTAAACTGCCGCTAAATTTTAAAAATCATGCGTATAAAGCGGCCTTTTATTTACGGCAAGCAGCTGGTTTGGAAGATAGAGGGGTTCATATTTCGATTGATAAACGAATTCCGATTACATCTGGTTTAGCGGGTGGTTCTAGTGATGCTGCTGCGACGTTACGGGCCTTGAATCGATTGTGGGACTTAGATTATAGTCTAGAACAGTTAGCTGAAATCGGAGCTAAGGTTGGTTCGGATGTGCCTTATTGTGTTTACGGGGGATGTGCTTATGTGACAGGTCGTGGGGAGCAAGTTCACCCCTTGGCACGTGCTCCCAAGGTTTGGGTTGTTTTGATAAAACCCCCCTTTAGTTTGTCAACGACTGCTATTTTTTCTCAAGTTGAGATGCATAGCATTAAGCCTGTGGATATTCCAACTCTTTGTCAGGCCATTAATGAAGAGAATTATGAGCAGCTCTTGGCTAATCTTGGGAACTCCTTGGAAGACATTAGTATTGCACGCAAGCCCATGATTCAAAAAATCAAAAATTGTGCGGCAGCTTCTGGGGCAGATGCAACTCTTATGAGTGGCAGTGGGCCAACTGTCTTTGCCCTTTGTTCTAGCGATAAGGCTGCCTGTCGTGTCGTGAATTCAGTCAAAGGATTTTGTAAGGAAGTTTATCGTGTCAGAATGTTATAGAGTCAGACTTGACTCTATCTTTTTTTTGCGATATACTTAACCAGTAAATAATTTACCAGTTAAGGAGATTCTATGTTAGGAAGTGAGATTAGTCGTGTTTTGGATTTGGTTTTGAAAAAAGCAGAGCACCAGCATGAGCTTTTGCTTGGGGATTGTCAGAGCCCCATTCACCTCACCAATACCCAGGAACATATTTTAATGGTCTTAGCACAAAAGCCCTTAACCAATTCCAGCTTGGCAAAAGAGCTAGGCCTTTCCCAGGCGGCCATGACCAAGGCGACCAAGCTTCTGTGCAAGGAAGGTTTGCTTGAAACCAAAAGGGATGAACAAGATGGACGCCTGGTTTATTTTCAATTAACCAAGGAAGGCAAGGCGGTTGCGGAGGAGCACGCGCAACACCATGAACGAACCAGCCAAGCCTTGCAGAAAATGGTCCAAGGTTTTTCCAAGGATGAGCAAAAAGTGATTGCCAAGTTTCTGAAAGAATTAGCGAAGGAGATGGAATAGAGATGCGCTATTTGACGGTCAAGGATTTGACCTTTTACTATGACAAGGAGCCCGTTTTAGAGGGAGTATCCTACCACATTGATGCTGGGGAATTTGTGACCCTGACAGGTGAAAATGGGGCGGCCAAGTCTACCCTACTCAAGGCTAGTTTAGGGCTGCTTAAACCCAGCCAAGGAAGGGTCGAACGGGCAGCCCTAAACCGAGAAGGTCAAGCCTTACGAATTGCCTATTTGCCCCAGACGGTGGCCAGCTTTAACTCAGGCTTTCCTTCGACTGTGGAGGAGTTTGTGGCTTCGGGTCGGTACCCTCGCAAATCCTGGTGGAAGAGGCTGACAGAGCATGATCAGGAACATGTTCAGGTCAGTTTGGAGGCCGTTGGTTTGTGGGACCAGCGGAAAAGCTTTATTGGAGCTCTTTCGGGTGGTCAGAAGCAGCGGGTGGCCTTGGCTCGGATGTTTGCCTCGGATCCGGATTTCTTTGTCTTGGATGAGCCCACAACTGGGATGGATGCGGTGTCTAAAGAGGACTTTTATGAACTCATGCACCATTCTGCTCATAAGCATGGGAAGGCGGTCTTGATGGTGACTCACGATCCCGAGGAAGTGGCAGAATATGCGGACCGAAATATTCATTTGTTGCGGAAGCAGGACTCGCCTTGGCGTTGCTTCCAGTTGCATCAAGGAGAGGAGGAAGGCGCATGAGTTTATTGGATTATGCCTTTTTCCAACGGGCACTCTTGGCCATTGTAGCCATGAGTCTGTTCTCGCCAGCGATTGGTGTGTTTCTGATTTTGCGCCGGCAGAGTTTGATGAGTGATACCTTGAGTCATATTTCCCTAGCAGGGGTAGCTCTGGGACTGCTCTTAGGTCTGTCGCCGACCTGGATGACCTTGGTGGTAGTGGTAATTGCCGCAGTCTTCTTGGAGTACTTGCGAACGGTTTACGCTTCGTATTTGGAAGTCGGGACTGTGATCCTGATGGCCGCAGGTCTGGCTATTGCCATGGTGGTGATGAGCAAGTCTGGGGGCGGTCAGACCATGAGCCTAGAGCAGTACCTCTATGGTTCTATCGTGACCATTTCTTGGGAGCAGGTGTTGGGACTTTTCGCTATCGCGGCGGTGGTCTTACTCTTTCTGATCTTGGCTTATCGGCCGCTCTATTTACTCACCTTCGATGAGGACACAGCGCAAGTGGATGGGATTCCTACCCGTGCCCTGTCGATTGCCTTTAACGTCATGAGTGGGGTTGCGATCGCCCTCATGATTCCAGCTGCTGGAGCTCTTTTGGTTTCTACCATTATGATTTTGCCAGCCAGCATCGCCTTGCGTCTGGGGCGCCATTTCCGATCGGTTCTTTGGCTGTCTTGCCTCATTGGCCTCATTGGTATGGTTGCGGGACTTTTCCTTTCCTATTATTGGGAAAGCCCAGCTAGCGCAAGTATTACATTAATTTTCATCGCCATTTTCATGGTGGTGGCTCTGCTTAAGAGAAAGTAGGTTCTTATGAAAAAACGTAAAAAGGGACTTGCCGTCCTCCTCTTAGGACTCTTCCTTTTCCTAACCGCATGCCAGTCCCAGGGGGCCAAAAAGGATATTCAACTGGTGGCCAGCTTCTATCCCATCTATGAATTTAGCAAAAAAATTGTTGGAGACGAGGCGGATGTGCAACTCTTGGTTCAAGCAGGAACGGAGGTGCACGGCTATGAACCATCAGCCAAAGATGTTAGTCGCATTCAAGAAGCTTCCTCCTTCCTTTATATGGATCCCAATATGGAAATGTGGGTGCCAGATTTGGAAAAGAGCGGAGTTCTATCTGCTGATCGGACGATTCAGGCGAGCAAGAATCTGATTCTTCTACCGGGGCAGGAGGAAGACCACGATCACGACCATGGGGCTGAGGAACATAGCCACGACTTGGATCCTCACCTCTGGCTCTCTCCTTACCGAGCTAAGCTCTTGGTGGCTTCTTTGCGGGATCAATTAAAGGAGCGCTATCCAGACCAGGCAGCGACTTTTGAAAAAAATGCGGCAGCTTATCTCGAGGAATTGGACCAACTGGATAAATCGTATCAAGAAAAATTGGCAGCCTACAAGGGTTACACTTTCTTGACTCAGCACACGGCTTTCAACTACCTAGCCTTTGACTATCAGCTTCAACAAGAGTCTATTGTGGGTCTTTCCACAGAAGAAGAACCTTCCTTGAAGCGAATCCAGGAGCTGGCAGACCAGGTCAAGGAAACAGGACTCAAACGCATTTACGTAGAATCCTCTTCTTCCAACAAACTCGCTCAAACTCTAGCTTCTGAGGCAGGTGTTGAGTTAGGCCAGCTTCACACCTTAGAAGGTGTTCCGCAGAAGGAGATTGACCAAGGAGCCTCCTATGTCAGCTTGATGGAGGAAAATCTGGAGCAACTACTGGCTGGATTTAAAGACGCGGCGAAACCCAAGGCCTCTGAGACTGAAACCGAAAAAACGGTTGCTAATGGTTATTTTGAAGACAAGGATATCAAAGACCGGACCCTCAGTGATTGGGAGGGAGACTGGCGGTCTGTCTACCCATATTTGGAATCTGGCCAGTTAGACCAAGTCTTTGACTACAAGGCTAAGAAAAAGGGAGACAAAACCGCTCAGGAATACAAGGACTACTACAAAGTTGGTTACCAAACCGATGTTAACCAGATTAAAATCAAAGGGAATAAGGTAACCTTTGTAACGGATAAGGGAGAGGAGACTTATACCTACAAGGCTGCAGGTTATAAAATCCTGACCTATGAAAAAGGTAACCGAGGTGTCCGCTTCCAATTTGAAGCCGAAGAAGCGAATGCAGGACGCTTCAAGTACCTACAATTTAGCGACCACCAAATCGCGCCAACCCAATCAGCTCATTTCCATCTGTATTTTGGTGGAGAAAGTCAAGAAGCCCTTTGGGAGGAGTTAACCAATTGGCCTACTTACTATCCGGCTAGTTTAACTGGGCAGGAAATAGCTCAGGAAATGGTGGCGCATTAAGCTTTAAAACCTGACAGCGTCAGAACAGTTAAAGTCGAGTTTCACTATGTGGAAGCTCGATTTTTTTGTTTCAGAATCCGGGCTAGTCAGTTGAGAAGTGTATTGTTTTAGAGGAGACAGAACCGGCCTCTATTTAAAAATGTTTTTTGAAAACCACATAATTATTTGATTATATAAACCGATTTACTTATAATAGCGATGTAAGCGCTTGCTATGTCATGAATGGAGGTTCGTCATGAAAAATTTACTAATATCCTTGCCAAAATATGGTATCCGTAAATATCCGGTTGGAATTTGCTCGGTTGTCATTGGTCTGAGTTTCTTAGGGGCGCAGCCTGTTCTTGCGCAAGAAGGTAGTGAAACTGGGCTAATTGAAGTTTCTGTAAAAGCACCTGTTCCGAAGGCCGATGAAAGAAGTCAGGGCAGTCCTATCCTAGAAACTGTTGTCGATTCAAGTCTATCAGAGTCTGCTATCGATGGGACTTTGGTTGAGGAGCCAGCTCTAATCGAGTCTGCTAATCTTATAGAAGAAACAGTAACAGAAAGTCATTCTGGGGCTCTAGTGGTCACTCCTTTAGAGACTCTGGCTTTTCCACTAGCAGAAAATGAGCCAGTAGGGACGGCTGCTGCTCAAACGCAACCAAATGGTTCTGCTCAAGAAATTCCAGAAAATCTTATTAAAAATGGTGATTTTGAAGAAACAGGGCCAAGTAAAGGAAATTGGTACTATAGTTCTGCTACATCCTGGGACAATCCTTATATTCCCAAAGGTATTAAAAAAAGTAATGGAAGTGTCTATGCTTATGCTGGTAAATTAACCTTTGACGCTCCTAAAACCTACCGTGCTATTGTAGCCCAAACCTTGGCTGTTGATCCGAAACAAAGCTACCTTCTTACGGGTAACCTAGAGACCTTTGACGTGACCGGAGCAGGGGCCAAGATACGGGTTACTTATAAGGATCAGAACCAGAAGGATTTGTGGCCTCAGATGTATGTTGCAACTTCTCCGGTCACTGGGAATTCAAATGTAAAAATTGAAAAAGTAATTCCTCTAACCCCGGAAACTCATTTTCTAAAGGTTGAGTTAATGTTTGACAAGGGGACAGGAGTGGCCTCTTTTGATGACCTTTCCTTGACGGTTTATCATAAAGAAGAATCGACATTTAATAAAGAGCAAAAAGAAATCGAGCGTCAACCCATCACCATTCCCACCAATAAAATCTATATCACGAACCGCCCGGAATTGCGATATGTATTAGAGGATACGGAGATAGCAAGTGTTGAAAATCATCTAATCATTCCTAAACAAGCTGGACAGACGAAATTATTCATCTATAACCAGGATCAGCTGGTTTCAACAGTTGATTTTATCGTGAATCCTTTTGAGGAGACTGTTTTTGATTCTATTTTGAAAAAATGGGAGCAAATATCATTAGATAATGGACATTATAGAGAGTCAGACGTCTACATGAAACGGTTGAAGGAAAATCAAGAAAAATTGGTTGAAGAAGCTCTTGCAGACTGGCACGATCCAGTTCGGTTAGAGCCATCTCTATTTCACAAATATCCCTTAAATCGTTCTGCAGATATCACTAGTATTTATCGCGAACTGGAAACGATGGCTAAAGTTTTGACAAATCCCTCTTCGAAATACTATCAAAATCGTGATTTACTGGATCGTGTAAAGGAAGGATTTAAGTGGCTCCATCAACATGTGTACAATGAGTCTCAAGAAATAAATGGGAATTGGTGGGATTATGAAATCGGAACTCCTTTATCTATTCTTAATACCTTAGCTTACCTCAATGCCTACTTTTCACAGGATGAAATTAATACATATACAAAGGCAATCAGTAAGTTTGTACCAGATACAACAATGATTCGGATGACAACTCCAAGACCCGTTCCAGCTGTTGGGGGAAATCAGACTGATATTAGCAAAGTAGCAATTCTAGAGGGAGCTTTAACCAAGAATCCACTGCGTATTCAAGCGGGTGTATATGGTCTAACAACCATTATGGACCATGTATCTAGTGGGGAAGGTTTTTATCGAGATGGTTCTTTTATCGACCATACAAACGTTGCCTATACAGGGGCTTACGGAAATGTCTTGATTGATGGCTTCTCACGGATTCTACCTGTGATTCAAGCAACGGAATTTGCACTTCCTCGGGATAAGACGGCCATTATTCAAGATTGGATTGAAAAAGCCTTTATGCCTATTTTAGTGAAGGGCGAGTTGCTGGATATGACTCGAGGTCGGTCAGTGAGCCGTGCTCAAGTTCAGAGTCATGTCTATGCCGTTGATATTATTGTTGCTTTAGCACGAATTGCTCAATCATCATCTGATGAAGAGAAAGCAGCTATAAACTCATTTGTAAAGGAACAAGTCTTAAGTGACTCTTTTAGTGATATTTTCCATCATTTAAATTCTTATCAGGATCATGCCTTAATCCAGAATATTCTTAAGGACTCGACCATACAAGCACGCACTCCTAAAACAAGTATTGCTGCTTTTAACAATATGGATAAGTTTGTTTTCCATCAAGCTGAAAAAGATTTTAGTTTTGCCATCAGTATGCATTCTCATAAAACGCAAAACTATGAAGACATGAATAATGAGAATCGTCATGGTTGGTACACAGCAGATGGGATGGTGTATCTATATAACGGAGACCTGAGTCACTACAGCAATCATTATTGGCCAACAGTCAATCCCTATCGCTTACCAGGCGTTACAAATACGATCCAACAACGGGAAGATGGTAGTGGAGAAACAGTCTTACCAAGTCAGTTTGTAGGGGCAAATCAGTTAGGGAACCATTATGCGACTGTAGCTATGGATTTTACGAATTGGGACAAAACGCTAACGGAGAAAAAAGCTTGGTTTGTTTTGAAAGATAAGGTTGTTTTTCTAGGAACCAATCTTCAAAATCAATCTGCCTATCCAGTGGTCACGACCTTTGAAAATCGAAAATTGTTGGCTGATAAAGATTATCGGTATTTTCTTAATGGTCAAGAGGTCCATTTATCCAAGCAAGAATTGGAAATGGATTCTCCCAAGTCCTTCTATGTAAGTAATGGGGATGAAAATCAATCGATAGGATATGTTTTTCTCCAACCGATGCGCATAACTTCTAAACTAGTTGAAGGACAGGGAAGTTGGAGTGAAATTAACTATGATCAACCTAAAGAACTGCATACGAATAGCTTCTTCACTATCGAAGCAGCCAATAGGCAATCGGGTTCTAATTACGCTTATGTATTAGCTCCAAACTCTAGTCAAGAGGACTTGGCCTCTATCTTGCAGAACGTCGAGGTACTTGTGCAAACGGATGATTTACAGGTCGTCTATGATCATGGAGAAAAGGTGTGGGGTATCGTTAATTACCAAGATAATGCCTATAAAGTGGATAATCATTTGACAGTTACAAAAAAAGGATTATACACAGTTTCTAAAAAAGAGAATGGATACCTAGTTTCTTACTACAATCCTCTTCTTGACATACAAGAAGATTCTGAGGTTTATGTTACAGACGGAGTATCAAGATTGGCGAAGGCTTCAAGTCCAGAACTTCCGTCTCGCATTTGGACTATCCGACTCCCTCAGCTTAATCAACGTCAGCACGGCCTTGGCACCCAGTTTGATAGGCTACCGGATTTTGATTTAGATCCACTTAAGCAAAGTCAACATGGTTCAGGTACTCAGTCGGAAAAAGCACCGAAGTTTGATTTGAATGACCTCAAGCAAAATCAGTATGGAGAAGGAATCCAAGCTGAAAAATTGCCTAGTTTACGATTAGTTTCACGTGAGAACGAGAAACGTAGAGTTATGAGGTCTAAACTTGAAATGCGAGAAGACTCTAACAAACAAGGGATTTTGCCAGATACTTCTGGCCAAGACTCAATTGTATTAACAAGCACAGGGATTATCTTATTGGCAACTCTTGGAAGTGTTAAATCTAAACGTCGCAAAGGCTAACTCCATTTTCATTCGTCTATAAAACCACTGATTGCTCGTACGGTATTGGATAGGAGTAGTCGGTGGTTCTTTATATTGTTTAGATTTCAAAATCTGACTTTGTCAAGCATCTTTGCTGAACTTTATTTTTTGGGCACCTCGAAAAACTCCGGTTTTGCATCAAATCATGTCGTAGAAATTTTGATAAATCAATGTTCGAATTTTTAAGAGTTTAGTTTTTAGAGGTGCCCTTTTGTATCTTTGCTGAACTTTATTTTTTGAAATTCTGCAAGTATTCTGATTTTGAAATTGGTTAAGTATTATTTCAGTATTGTCGGATGAAAGTTACGTTAACAAAAATGATCGTTTTTGGAAAAAAGGTTTTGTGATTTTTTTATCAAACCTCTTGCGTCCCTCCTTCCCTTTCGTTATAATGGTAGGTGCTTGTAAAAAAACTCACAAAGGAGATGTTCATGGGAAATATGTTTCAAATTATTACGTCCAACGCCTTTCTCAGTGCGATTTTTTCAACGATTTCGATTATTTTGTTGGGATATCTTGCACGGAAACGCAATATCGTTGGGCCTGAAGCAGGAAAGGTTTTGTCGGATGTGGTTTTAGCTTTTGCGTTGCCAGCCTTGGCATTCTCAGCCTTTATGCAAAACATTAATCCAGAGACCTTTACCACTGGTTTAACGGTGTTTGTCTTTGGTTTTGTGGCCTATGTTATTTTGATTGTCTTGGGGGAAAGTCTTTATTTCCGTTTTAAAGAAGATCAAAAGACAACTCTTTCTGTTTTGACCACGTTTGGTTCTACAACCTTCTTCGGAATTCCGATCATTAATGGTTTCTTGGGTCCTCTCGGAGCTCTTTATGCCAATATCTTTAATATTGCTTACCGGGTATTCCTTTATTCCTATGGTTTGGTTCGGATGAGTGGGGTTCAGTTTGAGAAGAAGAACTTCAAACAAATTTTCTTGAACCCAATCGTTGTGGCGACTTTCCTGGGTCTCTTGATTTGGATTTTCCAAAATGATATGCCGCAAATGACCGTAACGGTTCCTCTGTACGAAGGCAGCAAGGAAATGCAAGATATTACGGTTGGAATCTTGCGGATTGACAAGACTCTTCCTTGGGTCTATAAACCAGTTGATTACTTATCTAAACTAGCTTCTCCACTGGCTTGGTTGGCGATCGGGATGACTCTTGGAAATATCAGTATTGGTGAAGCCCTCAAGGACCGTGTGGTTTGGCTTTATAGCGGTGTCAAACTCATTGTCGTTCCTGCTATCTTTATGGTCTTGATGTTGGTCATGAAATCTGTCTTTAGCTTGGATTACGAAGCTTTCATGTCGATCATCATTCTGTTGGCAACTCCACCAGCTACCGTTGCAGTAGCTTATGCCATCAAGTATGATAAGGAAGCACAACTAGCCAGTAACGCTTCCCTTTTGGCAACCGTTCTATCCATTGTAGCGATTGTTTTCTGGATTATTGTTGGAGCAGGTCTTCAGGCCTTCTTCTAAGAGGTAGTATCTATGAAAGTATTGTGTTATGGTGTTAGGGATGTTGAAATTCCTATTTTTGAACAGATCAATCAAAGCTTTGGCTTTGAGTTGACCTTGGTAGCGGACTATCTCAATTCTCCGGAGACAGCCGCCTTGGCAAAAGGACATGATGCAGTCATCCTGAGGGGGAATTGTTTTGCGACAGCGGAAGTTTTAGACCGCTACAAGGAGTGGGGGATTGGGTATGTTTTGACACGGACTGTGGGGGTCAACCACATAGATGTGGACTACGCGAAAGAGCTTGGACTCAAAACAGCCTACGTTCCCTTTTACTCTCCCAATGCGATTGCAGAATTGGCGGTGACCTTAGCCATGATGTTGCTTCGCCACACGGCCTATACGGTGCAAAAAACAGCGCAGAAGGATTTCCGTGTGGATGCAGCGATGTTCTCCAAGGAAATTCGCAATTGCAGGGTCGGACTTGTGGGGATCGGTCGTATCGGTTTGACTACAGCCAAGCTCTTTAAAGGACTAGGTGCAGAGGTCTTGGCCTACGATGCCTTCCCTAAAGAGGGAGTGGAGGACATTGTCCGCCAAGTGTCTCTGGAAGAGCTCTTGCGTGAAAGTGACATTGTTAGCGTCCATGCTCCCTACATTCCGGCCAACGGCCGTTTGATCACGCGCGACTTTATCGCAAACATGAAGGATGGCGCCATCTTGATTAATACAGCACGGGGAGAGTTGCAGGATGCTCAGGCTTTGCTGGAGGCGGTGCAGTCCGGTAAATTGGCCGGTCTTGGCTTGGATACCTTGGAAGGGGAGGGGGATTTCTTCTTCAAGGATCTACGCGAGCAGACCTTGCCGGATCCAGTTGTGGAAGAACTGGTTCAGCTCTATCCACGTGTCTTGATCACTCCACATATTGGTTCCTACACAGATGAAGCAGCTCTTAATATGATTGAAACCAGTTTCAAGAATCTACAAGAATTTCTTGAGACAGGTCATAGTCAAAATGAAATTGAATAGAGAAGAGAGAGTGAGACAGAACGATTTCATTTGTAAAAATCGTTCGTTATAAGTCTTTATTTCAAGTTGTAAGCTGAAACGGTTTCTCCCCAAGCCGTTTCACTCTCACCTCCGGTCTAAAGGCATGTTGAATGCCTTTAGAGTTTCTAAATGAAATGAACGAAGTTCATGTCAATGTTGATTCGGTTGTTTTCGGAGGTCAAAGAGTCAGGAATTGACTCTTTGAGTTTCTGGATAGGAGAACATGAAATGTTCTCTCAATAAATCGAACGAAAATACCAATCAACCACTGCGTCAAAGTGATTTCACTAACAAAAATAGGAAGGTTGAGACTTTTGTCTCAGCTTTTTTTGCTGCTATTTCGAATAAAGAAGTGAGGAGGCCAGAGAAGGATGATTGAAAGCAAAGCTCAGGCTATTTTAAGTGAGGCTCGTAAGCGTCGGGGCCAGGATATCTATGTGATGCCCCGCGTTGAGGGCTATGCTATTTACTTGCGACTGGGAGAGGAGCGGGTTTTCTTGGATGAATTAGACTCTGTTCAAGGGCAGGCCTTGCTGAGTCACTTTAAGTTTGCGGCAAGGATGAACGTTGGCGAACGGAGGCGAAGTCAGTTAGGTTCCTGTGATTATAATTTGGAGCAAGGATCTCTTTCTTTACGGCTATCCACGGTTGGGGACTACCGTGGTTTGGAGAGTCTGGTGATTCGTCTCCTTTATGATGGCCAGCAAGATTTGGCCTTTTGGGATTGGGAACCTCAAAAATTGGGACAGTTGATCCAGGGGCGAGGTCTCTACCTCTTTTCGGGGCCGGTAGGCAGTGGTAAAACCAGCCTCATGTATCAACTGGCCAAGGAGCGATTTGGAGGCCGGCAGATTTTGACCATCGAGGATCCTGTTGAGATTAAGGACTCAACTTTTTTGCAGTTGCAGCTGAACAAAGAGATTGGTATGACATATGACCATCTCATCAAGCTCTCTCTTCGGCATAGGCCGGATCTCTTGATTATTGGAGAAATTCGGGATTCCGAAACCGCTCGAGCGGTTGTCCGAGCAGCCTTAACGGGAATTAGTGTCTTCTCGACGGTCCATGCCCGGTCTATTTCCGGAGTTTACCGCCGTCTACTGGAATTGGGTGTGGAACCCGGAGAGTTGGAAGAGTGCTTGCAGTTGGTCTGTTACCAGCGCCTGATAGAGGGAAAGGGGTTAGTAGATGTTGCCCAGAAAGACTTTGAGAACCACAGGGCTACTTCATGGAATGCCAAGGTGGCAAACCTACTTAAATCCGGACATATCAGCCAAGATCAGGCTCGGGAAGAATACCTTGGGACTGCGGCAGGAGTTGAAGATTATTCAACTCTTTCATAACCTTTTTGCGACAGGTTTTCACCTGGCTGAGGCATTGGATTTCTTAGACCACAGTGGTCTCTTAGCCAAGGAACTGGTGGACCGTATGCGAAAGGGGATGCGGTCGGGTCAGCCTTTTTCGAATATCTTGGGGCAACTGGGTTTTTCTGGAACGGTCGTAAGCCAACTGGCTTTAGCCGAGTTACATGGCAATATGCTGGACAGTCTGGATCAGTTGGAGGGGCACTTGCAAAGTCTCATTCAGGTTCGGAGGAAGCTTGTGGCGGTTGGAACCTACCCTCTTTTATTGCTAGGTTTTCTGATGCTGATGATTCTTGGGTTGCGCTTCTATGTTTTACCGGAAATAGACCAGAGCAATCAGTGGACCCGCCTGGTAGAGGTTCTTCCTCTTGGTTTTGTGGTCTTGATGGCCTGTCTAGGTTTGGGGTTAGGTGGTCTCGTGCTGCTGTATCGACAGCTGAAGCGGTTGGAATTTTTCCGCATGCTGGTGACTTGCCCCGGCCTTCGTGGATTTGTTCAGGCTTATTTATCAGCCAGTCTGGCGCGTGAGTGGGCTTGCCTTTTTGGACAGGGCTTGACCTTGGCGGAGATTGTTGAGCTGATGCGGCGACAAGAGTCGATTTTCTTGGCTGAGTTGGGAGCGGATCTGGACCAAGCCTTGAGTGGTGGGATGTCCCTGGCCCAGCAGATTCGGACCTACCCTTTTTTGAGGAAGGAGTTGGCCTTGATGATTGAATATGGTGAGTTTAAGTCACGCTTGGGGCAGGAATTAGCCCTTTATTCGAGAAAAACCTGGGAGGACTTTTTTCACCGGCTTTTCCGACTAATGGATTTGATACAGCCGTGTGTCTTTATTCTCGTAGCTTTATTGATTCTCTTACTCTATGCAGCTATGTTACTGCCGATCTATCAAAATTTGGAGGTGTCCCTATGAGGGAAAAGATAAAAAATACAAAACTAAAAGCTTTCACTCTAATAGAAATGCTAATTGTGATTCTAATCATCTCTGTTCTGCTTTTATTGTTTGTTCCCAATTTGGTCAAACAAAAGGAGGTTGTAAGGGAAAAGGGGAATGCAGCCATTGTCAAAGTTGTGGAGAGTCAGGCAGAGATTTACCAGCTTAACCATAGTGGCGATCCTAACCTAGGACAGCTGGTAGCGGAGAAGCACATTACCAAGGAGCAGGCAGATGCTTATCGGGACTACTATAAGAAACACAGTGGTGAAAGTCGGGTTGTCCCCGATTAGGGCTTTTACCTTGCTGGAAAGTTTGTTAACACTAGGAATCACTCTTTTTCTTCTAACTCTCTTGTCGGTGGGAATCGGAGAGGTCTATCGTACCTTTGAGAAGAATCTCTTCTATATCCGCTTTGAGCATTTTTATACCGAGTCTCAGACTCTGGCTTGGGCTCGCCAGGAGTCAGCGCAGTTGTATGTTCAAGAGGGGCGGATTATAGGACCAGAAGGGGAGTTAGAGCTTCCGGAGGGATTGGAATTAGTATCGAATTTCCAGCTAGACTTGGATTCCAAAGGCAATCATACGGGCCTGTCTCGGATTGTCTTTCGGGATCAAGCGAGTGGGAAGACCATTCATTATCAAGCGAGGATTGGCAATGGGATTTTACAGAGGACAGAAGAGTAAGTTGGCAGCCTATCTCCTGCTGGAGTCATTAGTGGCGTTATGGATCTTTAGTTTGGTGACAGCCTTGCTTTTAGGGGCTGTAAACCAGTCGCGAAAAAGGGAAGCAGCTATCCTACACCAGGAGCAAGTCCTACAGAAAGGTCACATGGCTCTGCAAGCGGGTTTGGGCGAATATGATGGAATCCAAGTGGAGCGAGAGAATCGTGTCTGGACTGTCAGAGAGGGGGAGGAGATTCTTGTTCAAGTACATGTTCTGTCGCCCTAGGTTAAGGGCATTTACCCTTCTGGAGGCCTTGGTAGCTCTTTTGGTTATCAGTGGGTCTTGTCTACTTTTTCAGGCTTTAACGCTTCTTTTATTTCAAGAAATTCGTTACCAAGAGCGGGCTTCAACACAAGATTGGTTGCTGTTTACAGCCCATATGGAGCAGGAGCTGTTGGAAGCCCGTTTTGATACAGTCAGCGACCATGAGATTTATTTGGATCAAAAGGGCAAGGGGCAGAAGATTGCCTATTGGCCTAAGAAAAAGGAAATTCGAAAGACGGGTGGACGAAACCAGAATCAGGGAAGTCAAACCTTGCTGTTTGGGGTTGAGTCTATGGAGGTGGAGGAGCAGGAGGGGCTGATTCAGCTCAAGGTAGTTTTAGCGGATGGGAAGGAAAGGGAGTGGGTCTATCGTGTGGACTAAGCGCGTGCGGGCAGGTGTTTTGCTTTATGCCTTGCTTCTGCTGGCAGTCTTTAGCCTGGTTTTAAATTTGTACTTGGAACGGCATCTTTTTCAAGAGCGTCTATTCCAAGCCTATCGAGACAGAGAACAGGCTTACGCCCTGGCCGTCTATTGTCGAGATAAAGGGAAGGGAAAGGAGGGAGAATTGCATTTCCAAGAGGGGCAAGCAAGGTATACTCTTGAGGGAAAACGGTGGGAAGTTGAGGTCACTTTATCGAGTGGGAAGGATTACCATTTTTCCTTGGGGGCCTCTCCTTTGAACTAGCTCCTAGGTCTGTTTTTGTGTTATCATAGAGGCATGATGGTCTGCCGCCGTCATGTGAAGTTGCTGATAGTATGTTGAAACCGTGTAAGGCCGATTGAGTTCGGAGCCCTATAAGTTATGCGTGCATAACTAAGGGAATTCAGAAAACAGGGGCAGCTAGTTTTTAGCTGGCTCTATTTTTTCCTACAAAAAGCCTTGTGCTTTAAAAAGGGAAAAGACTTAGAAAGAACAGATATATGAATTTTGAAAAAATTGAACAGGCCTTTGGCCTCTTGTTGGAAAATGTCCAAACCATCCAGAACCAGTTAAAGACGGGCTTTTACGAGGCAGTGATTGAGCAGAATGCCAATTATCTGCAGCCGCATGGTGAGTTGAAGTCACTTGCGGAAAATAACCAAAAGGTGGCGCAGTTGGGCTTGACACCTGAAGAGTGGCGACGCACCTTTCAGTATTTGATGATGAAGGGGCAGCAGACAGAGCCTTTGCAGCCCAACCACCAGGCGACACCGGATAGTCTTGGATTTTTAATGACCTTGGTGATTGACCATTTGTTCCCTCAGGATTCCCTCCGTGTTTTGGAATTGGGAAGCGGTATGGGAAATTTGGCAGAGACGATTCTACTAAATAGTCAAAAGGAAATGGACTATTTGGGAGTAGAGTTGGATGATATCTTGGTAGAATTGTCAGCTAGTATTGCAGAAGTTCTGGGGACGGAGGGTTTGACCTTTTCACAAGGGGATGCCGTTCGGAGTCAGGTTCTTCAGAAGAATTTGGTTGTGAGTGATTTACCGATTGGTTATTATCCAGATGATGCCATTGCCAGTCGCTTTCAGGTGGCCAGTTCGGAGGGGCATACCTATGCGCATCATTTATTGATGGAGCAGGGGGTTAAGTATCTGGATTCGGATGGGTATGCGATATTCTTGGCTCCGACTCAGTTGTTGACGAGTCCTCAAAGTGGTCTTTTGAAGGGCTGGATCCAGTCCTCAACGGAGTTGGTGGCATTGGTGAATCTGCCAGAGAAGATGTTTGCTAATCCTCACTATGCGAAAAGTCTTTTTATTTTTAGGAAGCCATCTGGTAAGGTGGTAGCCCCTTTTATTTATGCCTTTAGCGACTTAAGTAATCCAGAGGAAATTCGGGATTTTCAAGAAAAAATGGAAATGGAGTTAAAATAAGGGCTTTTTGCTTCTCTTTTTGATATACTGATAGTGAAAACGCTTTAAAAGGGGTAGCTTATGTCTAAAACAATTGCGATTAATGCAGGTAGTTCAAGTTTGAAATGGCAGCTCTATGCAATGCCAGAGGAGGAAGTACTTGCGAAGGGAATTATTGAGCGGATTGGACTCAAGGATTCGATTTCTACTGTTAAATTTGATGGTCGGGCGGAAAGCCAAACGTTGGATATCGTAGACCATGTGCAAGCGGTGAAACTGCTGTTGGCAGATTTGTTGAAGTTCGGGATTATCGGGGATTACTCAGAAATTACTGGTGTGGGCCACCGTGTTGTTGCGGGGGGTGAGTTCTTTACGGATTCTGTTCTGATTGATGATGCTGTTCTTGCTAAGATTGAGGATTTGGCTAGTTTGGCCCCTCTCCACAATCCAGCTAATGCAGCTGGTATTCGGGCCTTCAAGGAAATCTTACCGGACATTACGAGTGTGGCGGTCTTCGATACGGCCTTCCATACAACCTTGCCGGAAGTGGCTTATCGCTACCCAATTGCCGAGAAATACTATACGGATTATCAGGTTCGGAAATATGGGGCACACGGAACGTCTCATTATTATGTATCTCACCAAGCCGCTGAGATGTTGGGACGTCCTTTAGAAGAGTTGAAACTAGTGACCGCTCATATTGGTAACGGAATTTCTATTTCGGCCATTGATGGTGGCAAATCAGTGGATACATCTATGGGATTCACCCCTCTTGCCGGACCGATGATGGGGACTCGTTCTGGAGATATTGATCCAGCTATCATTCCCTACCTTATTGAGCAAGTGCCAGGCCTTGAGAATGCGGCAGATGTCATCAATGTCCTCAATAAGGAATCTGGTGTGCTAGGTGTAGCGGAAACTTCTAGTGATATGCGGGATGTTGAAGCAGGTCGGGAAGCTGGCGATGCGAAGATGACCTTGGCCTTTGATATGTTGGTAGACCGTCTCCGTAAATTTATTGGACAGTACTTCGCAGTTTTGAATGGAGCAGATGCTCTTGTCTTTACAGCTGGTATTGGAGAAAATTCCAATCAAGTCCGTCAAGCAGTTGTCGATGGCCTGTCTTGGTTTGGTATGGAACTAGAGCCTGGTAAAAATGTTTTTGGTGCAGTTGGTGATATCTCAACAGCTGATTCCAAGGTTAAAGTTCTAGTGGTTCCAACCGATGAAGAGTTGGTTATCGCACGTGATGTTGAGCGTTTGAAAGCTTAAGAAGAAATAAGAAAAATCCAGTTGGTTTTGCCAACTGGATTTTTCAATACTTAGGAGAAAGAGTTTTCAAGTCTACCAACTGGTTTTTACTCTTCTTTTTGTGGTATACTGAGAAAGCCGAAAGGCACAGAGTAAGTGGTCTGCGTTAAGTGTGTGTGGATGGGATGTTGCCACACAACGAAACCTTTGGTGCGGTAGACCATTGCATCCGCTGTCGCTAGACAGCTCCAGAAAGAAAAGGAGCTTTCCAATGAAATTTTCATTTCCCAAATTGAGTCCGCAATTGATGGCGACTCTTGCTATGTTGATGGCCTTGACTTACGTCTTGGATTTATTTACCATCTCCGTTATTCCCAACCAACTGCAGGTTGGCGTTACCTTCATTGCCAAGGTTTTAATTGGATCTATTGCGGGTCCCTGGTTGTCTGCCTTGGTAGCCATTGTTTATGATATCTTGGCTTTTTTCTTAAATAATACAGGTTATTCCTTTATTTGGGGTTTTACCTTGGTTGAAGCTCTACAGGGCTTTCTCTATGGGCTATTCTTCTTTGGCAAAAAGTTGTCCTTTAATAATTGGAAGGACTGGCTCTATGTTATTTTTGCCACAGTGATTACTATGGGGATTGGAACCTTTATCTTGACTCCAATTTTGCTCCATGTTTACTACCAGACTCCTTTTGCCGTGATTTATGCAACACGGGTTTACAAAGTGTTGGAGATACCAATTCGGGTATTGTTGATTATGCTTGTTCTCCCCTTCCTACAACGGATTCCGGAGTTTGCGAAATTGAATAAGATAAAAAATTAAGAGAGGTCTAGCCTCTCTTAATTTTTTTATCTATCTAAAGGAGTGCATGCACGCAATCAGGTTGGACAAGGTCAGATTTGAAATGGAATGAGTCTTAGTAGTTGGTGATTGTGGCAATGGTAGTCTGATCTAGATTTTTCAAAAGAGCTTGTAAGAAAGCTTGGGCTTCTAGGAAGTCATCAAGACTGTAGAGGGTCTGGTGAGAATGGATATAGCGGGCACAGACACCGATGGTGGTGGATGGGACCCCACCGTTTTTGAGGTGGGCAGCTCCGGCATCGGTGCCGCCGGCTCCGGCATAATATTGGTACTTGATGCCAGCGCTTTCGGCGGTGTCAAGGAGGAAGTCTTTCATGGCTGGCAAGAGGAGGTGGCCTGGGTCATAGAAGCGGATGAGGGTTCCATCCCCAATTTTACCTTGACCACCAAAGACATCGGCAGCCGGGGAGCAGTCAATGGCAAAGAAGAGGGATGGGTCGAAGAGGGTGGTGGAGGTGTGGGCGCCCCGTAAGCCGACTTCTTCTTGGACATTGGCTCCGAGGTAGAGGTCGTAGTCAAACTTTTCTTGGGCTAGGGCCTGGGCTGCTTCTTTGACCATGAGAACCCCGTAACGGTTGTCCCAGGCTTTGGAGATGACATTTTTGCCGTTGGCTGTGAGGATGGTCTGGCTATCGGGAACAATCGTGTCGCCAGGGCGGATGCCGAAGGACTCCGCCTCGGCTTTGTCGGTGAAGCCACCGTCAAAGATGATGTCGCTGATAGCTGGGAGGTTAGGTTGATTGCCTTGGCCCCGCATGAGGTGGGGCGGAGTGGCAGCGGTGATGACGGGGATTTCCCGGCCGTCTCGTGTGAACAGTGTGAAGCGTTGGCCACTGACTACAAGTGGATTCCAGCCACCGATTTCGACGGCTCGGAAGGTGCCGTCGTCTTTGATGGAGCTGACCATAAAGCCGACTTCATCCATATGGGCTGCAACGAGAACCCGTGGTGCGACTGGGGCTTGGCTTTTCTTAAGTCCGAAAATCCCCCCTAATCCGTCTGTCAGGATTTGATCGACGGAATCTTGCAGTTCCCGGCCTAGGTAGGTGCGGATAGCGCCTTCGTGACCAGAAATCCCCTTGAGTTGGGTGACTTCTTGGATAGCTTGGAATAATGGATTCATGCTGTTATTCTCCTTTTTCAGTTTTCTCTAAAATTGTAACACAAGTAGACTTGTGATAAAATAAGGTTTATGAGTATGAAAAGAAAAAGTCAGCCAGTCTTAGGGTTGTTAAGCCTTCTTGGTCTAGCAGGTCTGGCCTATGCGGGCTATAAGTTGCAGGAAGACCGGGCGCGTGTTCGGAGTCAAGAGGAGATGACGGCTACGGTTCGGGCCTTCTTCTCTGAGATGGGTCGAGTGGAGACCCTGTATGTAGAGCTCTACCATTCGGATCGGGATTGCCTGGAAGGTGGTGTCTTTTTGGCGGATGGCCGTCATTATCGCTTCTGGTTGGTTGGAGACCAGCTGGATATTGAGGAGGTAGCACTATGATTGTCCCATCATCGTTTGAGGAAGTGGCTTCTTATCTGGAGCGAGAGGGTCGGTATGTCTTTTATTTTACCGCCGATTGGTGTGGGGACTGCCGTTTTATCCAGCCTCAGATGCCGACTATTGAAGCTTCCAACCCTTCTTTTACCTTTATTCAAATTGACCGCGACGCCTATATGGAGCTGGCAAAATTATGGGATATTTATGGAATTCCGAGTTTTGTTGCGGTTGAAAATGGGAAGGAGCTTGGGCGCTTCGTCAGCCGGGATCGGAAGACAAAAGCGGAAATTGATGCTTTCCTGGCAGGGTTAGTGTGAGTTAGAAAGGGAGTTTATGTTATTTATCTATAATCCACAGGGTGTGGGAGATGTGCTGATGGTCGTTGTGGCCGATGATCAAGGCCAGGCTGTTGAAGTTGAGAAAAAAGGAGCCATTGCGCGTGTTCGCCGAGCTGATAATGAAGAGACGGTTGCTTGGAACTTCTTCCAAGTCAGTGACCGTTTGATCTTGGAGGGAAGTGGCCAGCAGAACTTGTCTGATGCAGACCTTGTGATCTTGAATGATTGGTTGGCTGCAGAAGGCTTTGAGGAGCGCGTGGCTAATTTTGATAGTCCTCGCTTTGTGGTTGGTCAAATCGTGGAGATGGAAGCCCATCCAGATAGTGACCACCTCAATATCTGTCAGGTTGCAGTTGGCCAAGATAAGACAGTTCAAATCGTGGCCGGTGCACCCAATGCGCGCGTGGGCTTGAAGACCATTGTGGCCCTTCCGGGTGCCATGATGCCAAAAGGGAATTTGATTTTCCCAGGACAATTACGCGGCGTGGCCAGTTTTGGGATGATGTGTAGCCCACGAGAATTGGCCCTTCCCAATGCCCCACAAAAACGCGGCATTATCGAACTAGCGGAAGAAACGCCCGTCGGCCAAGCCTTTGACCCAGCTAAACACTGGAGTGCATAACAAGTTAGGGATTGACTCCTTATGTTCTTGAATACTAGAACGTAAGACGTTCTTAGAAAATACGAACCACCGTTGTTGACTCGCAAACTCTGGTTCATACACTCGAGAGTGGGACAGAACTCATTTTATTCGAAATTAGTTCGTTACAAGTCTTTAGTTCATGTTGTAAGCTGAAACGGTTTATACCTAAACCGACCTCGCTCTTTTATTGTTAGGCTCGGGTTCAAACAGTCTCTTCCCAGACTGTTTTCGCTTTCCATATTTAGGGCTCAAGTACTAACAGTCTCTTCCCAGACTGTTAGTACCCACCTCCGGTCTAAAGGCATGTTGAATGCCTTTAGAGTGTATAGATGAAATGAACACAGTTCATATCAATGTTGATTAGGTAGTTTTCGGAGGTCAAAGAGTCAGGAATTGACTCTTTGAGTTTCTAGATAAGAGAACATGAAATGTTCTCTCAATATAGTCTTTTAGTTTACTTTTAGTACAAGGCAGCGAGTCGTAGACAGTACTGAAGTACGGCAAGACGAGCTAACACAGTAATAAAAGATAAACTAAAACTCCAAGCAGGCTTCGCCTGCTAACTC
>NZ_JADXDQ010000028.1:0-22665 GCF_015831295.1 Streptococcus sp. NLN64 | reverse complement strand
GGGGAAATCCTTTTTTGTCTAGTCGAATGTTTCACCCAATGGGTGAAAAGCAGAACCTTCCAGAAACCCTGTGATCAATACGGTTTCTGGAAGGTTTTTAAGTTAGGTATGAATAATTGGGGTTTATAGATGTTTTGCAAGTTGTGCTTGAGAAGAGCACTAGCTATCCTGACCTGTTAACGATTGGTCAACGTTATACACGCAGGGATGCTCTCAAGTTCTTGAATTTTGAAAAAGACAATACACCACAAAATATTGGTGGTTATGTGATCGATGATTATTCGAATTCGTGTCCAATCTTTGTTACCTATCATAAAGATGACGATATAAGTGATACTATAAAATATGAAGATGAATTTCTAAGTGAGAGTACAATGAGGTGGTATTCAAAAAACAATCGGAGCTTTAAGTCACGTGATGTAAGTAAGATTTTAAACTCTGATGAAAATGACTTACGTTTGGAAATGTTTGTTAAAAAGGACGATTCGGAAAAAGGAGAATTTTATTATTTGGGTCCGGTTCGGGTCATACCAGGTTCAGCTAAGGAAGTTCAGAGGGAAAATGGAAAACTTGTTTCTATGATCTTCGAATTAGTAAATTCGGTTGAACCCTCTTTGTATCGGTATATTACAGAAAAATAAAAGAAGTGGATCCTAAAGGTGATCCACTTCTTTTATTGCAAGTAGCTCTGCAGCTGGAATATCAACAGGAGCCCAATCAAGGGTTGAGAGTTGCTCAGGCGTTAGCCATACTGATTGTTGATGCTCTAATAGATCTAAATTACCTGATAGCAATCTGGATAGATATGTTTTCATGCGAACTGTTCCGAATTCATAATCATAGCTTGCTTCGTTAATGAAGCTCACCACTTGGATTTCGGAGGCAAATTCTTCTTTGATTTCACGGATAAGAGCTTGCTCAGGATTTTCTCCTAATTCAATCTTCCCACCAGGAAATTCCCAGTATCCGGCGAGACTTTTTCCCTCGGGGCGCTGAGCACAGAATATTTTGCCGTCTTTGACAATGGCGGCAGCAACTACATCAATGATTTTCTCTGACATACATTCTCCTCCTGCTAAATTCTTACCACATTTACTGATGGAAGTCGGGTTATATTGGGGGATTATTTTTTGAATAAAATCTTCACTTTCGAAACCGATAAATCTTTCCTTTTTCTAAATTAATTTGTTAAAATGGAAGGGTAGCGAAGTTCATTCGGTGACTCCTTTTACTTTAGAAAGGATGTGATGCCTATGCGGATACGGATTACGCAGGCTAGCATTTCTTACCCTAAAAGAAAGGAGACGTTCATGTCAGTGCTCGAATTGATAGAGCTCTTGTACAAACTTGTCATGACGGCAAATGTTTTGTACAATTTCTACTCTATCAAAAAACGAGGTAAACACAACAAAAAACGTTAACCGAAAACTTTGACGAAGCGAAGGTTAACGCTTTTTTTGTTAATCTACTGAGTCACCGTCTTAAACGGCGCTACTTGGTGGTCGTCTGACCACCTCTTATAACACTATAATAGCACTTTGAAGATAGAATGCAAGTAAAAAGGGAAAGAAGAAATAGCTTTTCCCTTTTTTGGAATAAGGGTCAAAGAGTCATCGAAGCTGAGTGAGTAAGGAGGTTCGCAAATGAAACCACAGGTAGCCTATCGAATTGAGTTGAGTGAGCTTGAGAAGAGAATAACGAAATATTTACGCAGAGTTAATCAAAATGATTCGCTTGAATTAGTGGCCAAGAAAATCGACGATATGGGGGAGGTTATGGATCGACTTCACGATTTAAGGAGTCGAGTGAAGAATGATGAGTTTGATGGATTTAAGGAAAGTGCACGTAAACGCCTAGATTTGGATATTCGAAAGAACTTGGTTCTGGCTGGATATTTACGTATGAATAAAGGTGCTGGGGACATGGATTTTATTAAATCACTGATAAAGATAGATGTGGGGCTTGCCGAACATTACTTGTTCGCAGAGTCGTTTGACTTTGGTGTCAGGGCGAAACATTCTGAAAAGCAAATCTCTACAAAAGACTTTAATCGTTTTGACTTTATCACGGATGAGTTTTTTTCGCTTTTTCATGTTTTATTGCGATTCTATCAAGGGGGAAATGTGGATTTAGAGGATTTGAAAGAAGTTCTTTTTGTATATAACGGGATGTCTCTTTGTTTTTTACGTGATTATGGATTAATGAAGAACTTGGATTCAGAGGAGCAAGATGAATTTGAGTTTATAGAGTTTTCTACAGCTAAGAAATATATCCATGAAAAAAGGGGAGGATTTCTTGATTTAATTGGAGGTAGACTCGAGGATCTCCTGCAGAAATACTTGTGAGATTTGTATTCTTAACGTTTACATTCCTGATTTAAAGCAAAATCATTCTTAAAACTGTGGTTTTTATCGCTACAAGTTTTTTTCCTGCTCGATTCCCTTGACAACCCGTCAATTTTCCTTTAAAATAGCAAGGTATGTTTAGTAACTGATCAAAACTAGCCGGCTAAACAAATACAAAGAATCTAAGAGGAGGTACACATCGTGAAACGTACTTATCAACCAAGTAAAATTCGTCGTCAACGTAAACACGGTTTCCGTCACCGTATGTCTACTAAGAACGGTCGTCGTGTGCTTGCAGCACGTCGTCGTAAAGGACGTAAAGTTCTTTCAGCTTAATGATTGAAAAATCAGTAGAAACTCGAGTCTACTGATTTTTGGGAGCAAGACTGGAATCTTTGATTCCTTAGTTTTGCCCCCGCACAGTTGATTCGAAATCGTCAAAACGATAGAGTGAATGAGGATTTTAATCAACTACTGCGAAATAGTACTTAAAGCAAAATAAGAGAGGCGGTTGGTAGGACTGTCTCTTTTTTGATAGAGAGTTAGACTTATGAACATTTTTGATACACATACTCACCTAAATTTGAAGCAGTTTGCGGGTCGGTTGGAGGAGGAGCTTGAGCTGGCGCGTGAGTTGGGTGTGGTCTGGCACAATGTGGTGGGCTTTGATCGGGAATCGATTGAGGCAGCCTTGGTTTTAGCAGAGGCTGATGACTCCATTTACTTGACCTTGGGTTGGCATCCGACGGAAGCGGGAAGCTATGATGACCAGGTAGAAGACTATCTACGTGAGGTTCTGGGGTATCCGAAAGTGGTGGCTCTGGGCGAGATTGGGCTGGATTATCATTGGATGACGGCTCCCAAAGAGGTGCAAGAGGAAGTCTTCCGGCGGCAGATTCGTTTAGCTAAGGAGTTGGATTTGCCGGTGGTCATCCATACACGGGATGCATTGGATGACACCTACGCCATTTTAGCGGATGAAGGACTTCCTGCTCGTGGTGGGATTATGCATTCTTATTCCGGTTCTTTGGAGATGGCGGAAAAATTTATGAAATTAGGGATGTGGATCTCTTTTTCAGGTGTGGTCACCTTTAAAAAAGCGCTAGAGATTCAAGAGGCAGCGGCAAATCTGCCCCTAGATCGGATTTTGTTAGAGACAGATGCTCCTTTCCTAGCCCCAGTACCCTATCGAGGGAAGGAAAATCGGACGGCCTATACCCGCTATGTAGCGGAGAAGGTGGCAGACTTGCGGGGGATCAGTCTGGAAGAGTTGGTAGTAGCGACTTCTGCTAATGCATGGCAAGTTTTCGGACTGGATGGTGAGCATCGATGAAGCCCGTAATTGGTCCAGTGGTTGTGGTAGAAGGTCGCGATGATACAGCGAATCTTAAGCGTTTTTTTCATGTAGATACCTATGAAACCCGTGGTTCTGCTCTGTCTCGAGAGGATATTGAGCGGATTGCTCGTTTGCAGGAACAGCGGGGGGTGATTGTTTTTACGGATCCGGATTACCAAGGGGAGCGGATTCGCAAGATGATTAGTCAGGCCGTACCAGAAGTCGGGCAAGCTTTCCTTAAGCGAGGGGAGGCGGTTCCTAAGTCTAAAACGGCTGGCCGGTCTTTAGGAATTGAACATGCGGATTTTGAAGCTTTGAAAGAAGCCTTAGATGCGGCTTTTACAGGGCGCTCTCCAGACAAGCAGGAGTTGATTTCTCAAGCAGATTTGATGCGTCTAGGTCTCTTGGGTGGGACAGATAGTCGGAAACGGCGGGAGTATATCGGTGAAGTTTTACGAATTGGCTACTCCAATGGCAAGCAGCTGCCTAAGCGTTTGGCCATGTTTGGAATTTCCTTGGAAGTTTTGGAAAAAGCACTAGAAGGTTTTGATACTCATTGAATTTCAAAATCTGACTTTGTCAAGCCTCTTTGATGAACTTTAGTTCAATCTTCATCGGCTTTCCTCGTCATTTTTTTGAAATTCTGTGAGTATTCTGATTTTGAAATTAGTTAAGTATGAATAGGAGGAAGATAGATGGCAACAGATTTGTATTTAGTAAGACATGGTCGGACCATGTTTAACACGATTCACCGTGCACAGGGGTGGAGTGATACTCCTTTGACAACACAGGGGCAGGCTGGGATTCGAGAATTGGGAATTGGCCTTCGAGAAAAAGGGATTTCCTTTCATAGAGCAGTGTCATCAGATCTTGGTCGAACCATCATGACCATGGATATTATCTTAACAGAACTAGGTCTGAAAGGAGAAATTCCTTACAACTATGATCCACGCGTTCGTGAGTGGTCGTTTGGTTCCAATGATGGGGTTTATGATGGTGATCTTTTCTTTGGTTTGCTTCCTCGTTTAGCGGGTGTGGAGAATTTAGAGGAGATGTCCTATGAGGATATGGCTAAGGCGATTTACCAGGCAGATACAGCCGGCTGGGCTGAAACCTGGGAGGTTCTTCGCGATCGCCTCTTGGCTGGGATCACAGATTTAGCGGAAAAAATGGAGAAGGCTGGTGGCGGGAATGCGATTGTGGTTAGCCACGGTATGAGTATTGGAACCATCCTGTATCTATTAGCAGGTCAGCGCTTTGTGGCTTTGGACAATGGTTCAGTCACACGACTTCGTTATGAAAATGGCCAGTTTACAGTTATGGAAGTAGGGGATCTGTCCTACCGGGAAACGGGTCGCGCTTATTTAGAGAAAAATCGGTCTTGAGACTGATAGAGTCAGAAAAGCCTGTTATATCAGGCTTTTTTGAGGTTGCAACCCGAAATTAGCACTCTTTTGGAAAGAGTGCTAATTTTTTGAGCAAAAGTTCTTGACAGGGAGAATCCGTGCTGTATAATAGAATCATAAGTTAGCACTTGGATGGTTTGAGTGCTAATCCAATGGAGGGAGCATGGTTACAGAAAGACAAGAGACCATCCTAAGGATGATCATTGAACTGTTTACAGAGACCCATGAGCCAGTAGGTTCCAAGCGGTTGCAGGAGGGGGTTGCTTCTTCTAGTGCAACTATTCGGAATGACATGGCGGCTTTGGAAAAGTTGGGCTTGTTAGAAAAGTCCCATACTTCCAGTGGTCGTAAACCAAGTATTGCGGGTTATCAATATTATGTTGAAAACTCCATGGCCTTGACCACCCTTCCCCCAGAGGAAGTTTTTCAAATTCTCAAAGCCTTTGATGATGAGTTCTTTCAATTGAAGGATATTTTCCAAAGAGGAGCCGACCTCTTGTCAGAGATGACAGGGTTAACCGCTTTTGTACTGGACGTCGAGCCTAGTCATCAAAGGTTGACAGCATTTGATTTAGTCGTTCTAGGGTCGCACACAGCCTTGGTTGTTATGACCCTAGATGATTCCAGAATCCTGACCAAGGAGCTGGTGATTCCCCGGAATTTTCTGGTGGAGCACCTCTACCAGCTCAGGGACATGGTTCGGGATCGCTTGTTGGGAGAGTCAGTGCTTTCGATTCACTACAAGATTCGCACGGAAATTCCGCAAGTGGTCCAACGCTATTTCCTTTCGCCTGATAATGTAGCTGCTTTAATTGAACATATCTTCTCGGAACTTTTCGCAGAAGAAGTGGTGATATCAGGCCAGGAGCACCTGCTGCAGGAAGTGGGGCTGGAAACTTATCGCTTTTTCACCCATGAACAACAGCTGGCACTTGAGCTACGTGAAGGTTGGTCGGAGAATCAGGAGCAGTTGATTCGAATTGCGGATTCCTCCAGTCAACTGTTAGCTGATTTGAGTCTCATGAGCAAGCGCTTCTTAATCCCTTATCGAGGCTATGGACTTCTAAGTCTGGTGGGGCCAGTGAATAGCGATTACCAACGTTTGCTTAGTCTAATTGAAGCTGTCAGCCGCGTCATGACGATGAAGCTGACGGATTTCTACCGCTACCTCAGTAGCAACCATTATGAAGTGCATTAAGGAGGATTCTTGTGTCTGAAGAAATCAAAGAAGAACTTGAACAAGAAATGGAAGAAGTAACAGAAGAAACGGCTGAGCCATCTGAACTCGAATTGGCCCAAGCCAAGATTGACGAACTTGAAAACAAACACCTGCGGGCTGTGGCCGAGATGCAAAACATCCAACGCCGCGGACAAGAAGAACGCCAATTATTGCAAAAATACCGCAGCCAAGACCTAGGGAAAGCGATTCTACCTTCCCTAGACAACCTTGAACGCGCCTTGGCCGTTGAAGGCTTGACTGACGATGTGAAAAAAGGCTTGGAAATGGTTCAAGAAAGCCTCATCCACGCCTTGAAAGAAGAAGGAATCGAAGAAATTGACGCCTCTGGCGACTTTGATCCCAACTTCCACATGGCCATTCAAACCCAACCAGCCGACGAAGACCACCCAGCGGACACGATCGCTCAAGTCTTCCAAAAAGGCTATAAATTGCATGACCGTATTTTACGTCCAGCAATGGTCGTTGTCTATGCATAAGAAACTTAGTCTTATGGGGCTTGGGTCTAAATGAAGTGAACACGCCCTAAGCTCTATGGAAAAAAGATAGATTTCCTTGTGTTTGAGCAACACAGCGTCAATCTCCTATTTTTCCTTTGAGCTTTTAACGGGCTTTGTATCCTATGTGACCGAAATGTCATTAAACTAGTAACGATAGAGAAGAAAAAACAAAAGAGGTAATACATATGTCTAAAATTATTGGTATTGACTTAGGTACAACAAACTCAGCAGTAGCAGTTCTTGAAGGAACTGAGCCAAAAATCATCGCAAACCCAGAAGGAAACCGTACAACTCCATCTGTTGTTTCCTTCAAAAACGGTGAAATCATCGTTGGTGATGCCGCAAAACGCCAAGCGGTAACCAACCCAGATACCATCATTTCCATTAAATCCAAAATGGGAACTTCTGAAAAAGTTTCTGCAAACGGAAAAGACTACACCCCACAAGAAATCTCAGCTATGATCCTTCAATACTTGAAAGGTTATGCGGAAGAGTATCTTGGTGAAAAAGTAACCAAAGCCGTTATCACTGTTCCAGCTTACTTTAACGATGCTCAACGTCAAGCAACAAAAGATGCAGGTAAAATTGCAGGTCTTGAAGTAGAACGTATCGTCAATGAGCCAACTGCAGCTGCGCTTGCATACGGTTTGGATAAAACAGACAAAGAAGAAAAAATCCTTGTCTTTGACCTTGGTGGAGGTACCTTCGACGTATCCATCCTTGAATTGGGTGACGGTGTCTTCGATGTATTGTCAACAGCCGGAGATAACAAACTTGGTGGTGACGATTTCGACCAGAAGATTATCGACCACATGGTTGAAGAATTCAAGAAAGAAAACGGCATTGACTTGAGCCAAGATAAAATGGCCTTGCAACGATTGAAAGATGCAGCTGAAAAAGCTAAGAAAGATCTTTCAGGTGTGACTTCTACTCAAATCAGCTTGCCATTTATCACAGCTGGAGAAGCAGGACCGCTTCACTTGGAAATGACTTTGACTCGTGCGAAATTTGATGACTTGACACGTGACTTGGTAGAACGTACCAAAGAACCCGTTCGTCGTGCCCTTTCAGATGCAGGTCTATCTCTTTCTGAAATCGATGAAGTGATCCTTGTTGGTGGATCTACACGTATCCCAGCAGTTGTGGAAGCTGTTAAGGCTGAAACTGGTAAAGAACCAAACAAATCTGTTAACCCTGACGAAGTTGTAGCGATGGGTGCTGCGATCCAAGGTGGTGTGATCACTGGTGACGTGAAAGACGTTGTTCTTCTTGATGTTACTCCATTGTCACTTGGTATCGAAACCATGGGTGGTGTCTTCACAACCTTGATTGAACGCAACACAACAATCCCAACTTCTAAATCACAAGTCTTCTCAACTGCAGCAGACAATCAACCAGCCGTAGATATCCATGTTCTTCAAGGGGAACGCCCAATGGCAGCGGATAACAAAACGCTTGGACGTTTCCAATTGACAGATATCCCTGCAGCACCTCGTGGTATCCCTCAAATCGAAGTGACCTTCGACATCGATAAAAACGGTATCGTTTCTGTTAAAGCGAAAGACCTTGGTACTCAAAAAGAGCAAACCATTGTGATCCAGTCTAACTCAGGCTTGACTGATGAAGAAATCGATCGCATGATGAAAGACGCAGAAGCTAACGCAGAAGCAGACAAGAAACGGAAAGAAGAAGTTGACCTCCGCAATGAAGTTGACCAAGCCATTTTCGCAACTGAAAAAACCTTGAAAGACACAGAAGGTCAATTTGAAGCAGAGCGTGCGGAAGCACAAACTGCTTTGGACGAATTGAAAGCAGCACAAGAAGCCAACAATTTGGACGACATGAAAGCGAAATTGGAAGCTCTCAACGAAAAAGCTCAGGCCCTAGCAGTAAAATTGTATGAGCAAGCAGCAGCTGCTCAACAAGCCCAAGCAGGAGCTGAAGGCGCAACAAACGCAGCCCAAGGCGACGACGTTGTAGACGGTGAATTTACTGAAAAGTAAGATAGCGAGGCTGTTACTGAAACAGAGGTTGTTTGCCCAACCTCTGTTTTTGGCTAGGGTCAGCAAGTTAGTGAGAGGTAAGGAAATTGAACAATACAGAATTTTATGAGCGTCTAGGGGTCTCCAAATCTGCTTCTCAGGATGAGATCAAAAAGGCTTATCGGAAGTTGTCTAAAAAGTACCACCCAGATATTAATAAAGAGGATGGGGCGGAACAAAAATATAAGGACATCCAGGAAGCTTATGAGACTCTAGGAGATGAGCAAAAACGGGCTTCGTATGACCAATTTGGAGCAGCGGGTGCTAATGGGGGCTTCGGTGGAGGTCAAGGATTCTCTGGTTTCGATGGTGCAGGCTTTGGTGGCTTTGAAGATATTTTTTCAAGCTTCTTTGGTGGCGGCATGGGCGGTGGTAGCCGTAATCCGAATGCACCACGCCAGGGGAATGATCTTCAATACCGTGTGAAATTGACCTTTGAGGAAGCTGTTTTTGGCGTTACCAAGGAAATCAAGTATAATCGGGAGTCTTCCTGTCATACTTGTGATGGGTCTGGTGCTAAACCAGGTACAAGTCCTGTGAAATGTAGCCGCTGTGGAGGAGCTGGTGTTATCAACGTGGATACCCAAACTCCGCTTGGCATGATGCGTCGTCAGGTAACTTGTGATGTCTGTCATGGAAGTGGACAAGAAATTAAGGACCCATGTACTACCTGCCATGGAACTGGTCGTGAAAATCAAGCCCATACGGTTGAGGTTCGTGTACCAGCTGGTGTCGAAACCGATCAACAAATCCGTTTATCAGGACAAGGTGAAGCGGGCTATAATGGTGGACCATATGGAGACCTCTTTGTAGTTATCCAAGTTGCGGCTTCTGACAAATTTGAACGAGATGGAACAACAATCCACTACAGTCTGCATCTAAACTTTGTGCAGGCAGCTTTGGGGGATACCGTTGATGTCCCAACCGTTCATGGCGATGTTGAACTAACCATTCCAGAAGGAACCCAAGCCGGTAAACGATTCCGCCTCCGTGGAAAAGGTGCGCCAAGCCTCCGTGGCGGAGCCCAAGGAGACCAATATGTCACCATCGTTGTTGACACCCCAACTGATCTCAACGACAACCAACGCAAAGCCCTAATGGACTTTGCCAACGCCGGTGACCTCAAAGTCAAACCGAAGAAAAAGAACTTCTTTGAAAAAATGTTTGATGCAGACTAGATTCCTTCAAAGAAGGAATCTAGTCTGTAAGGAGCCTAAAAAAAGGTCCGTTGTGACCATTTTTAAGGCGACAAAAAGAGCGAACGCAGTTCGCAACCTATAATACTCGAAACAGTTCGAAATCTGAAACGAATTTTAATCCAGGAATTGGATTAAAATTTATAGGTAATGAAGCAAGCGTCGCTTGCCATCAATCCGATGAAGACAGTTCAACAGGTCTGGGAGACCTGTTGAATCTTATCAATAAAGCGTGCAAAGCACGCAATCAATACGTTCGGCGAAGAGGATTAACACATTCAGATTTTGAAATGTAATGAGTATAAGATTCCTTCAAAGAAGGAATCTAGTCTGTAAGGAGCCTAAAAAAAGGTCCGTTGTGACCATTTTTAAGGCGACAAAAAGAGCGAACGCAGTTCGCAACCAATAAGATTTCTTCGGAGAACTCATCTAGTCTGATAAAAAACGATTGAGGCTGGGGCTTGAACCCAGCCTCTTTTTTTTCGCTCTCTGTTCTCTGCCTTGTTCTGTCAAGGCTTTCCTGTTAAAATAGGGACATGGAAAAATACAGATACAAGGCTGTGATTGCTTATGATGGCAAGGATTTTGCTGGTTTTCAGCGTCAACCTCAGGCACGGACGGTGCAGGAGGAATTGGAAAAGACCTTGACGCGGTTGGCTAGTGGGCAAGAGGTTCAGGTCCACGGGGCGGGGCGTACGGATTCTGGTGTCCATGCTTTTGGTCAAGTGGTGCATTTTGATTTACCGGGGAAGCGGGATGTGGAAAAATTGCGTTTTGCGCTGGATACCCAGAGTGCAGAGGATATTTCCGTTCGGTTGGTGGAGTTGATGTCAGACGATTTCCATGCTCGTTATTGGCCTCATCACAAAACCTATGAGTTCTTGGTAGACTACGGTCGGCCCAAGAATCCCCTCATGCGCTATCAAGCAACGCCTTTCCCTTACCCATTGGATTTCGAAAAAATGAGAGAAGCGATGCAATTCCTTAAAGGGACGCATGATTTCACGGGGTTCACGGCGTCAGGGACATCTGTAGAAAACAAGGTTCGGACGATCACAGCTGTGAATTTGCAAGTTAATGAAGCGCAGCATTTGCTTCGCTTTACCTTCTCGGGAAATGGTTTTCTCTATAAGCAGATTCGCAATATGGTCGGCACCTTGCTCAAGATTGGTAATGGCCGCATGCCGGTGGAGCAGGTCTCTCTGATTCTGGAGAAACGGGATCGCCAGCTGGCTGGCCCAACTGCAGCCCCTCAGGGCCTTTATCTCAAGGAGATTCATTATGACCAAGATCCTAACCATAGCCGGTAGCGATATCTTTTCAGGTGGCGGTCTGCAAGCGGATTTAGCCACGATTACCCAGCTTGGAGCCAAGGGCTTCGCGGCTGTAACGTGTGTAACGGCGATAGTTGAAGATGAATTTCAAGTTCAGCCTCTGACACCACTTCAGTTGGGGCAGCAATTGACCAGTCTGGATGCTGTTCCGTTCGAAGCCATAAAAATTGGTCTCCTTCCAAGTCCTGAGCACGCCGATGTGGTCTATCATTGGCTCAAAAATAGGTCGCAGGTCCCCATTGTTTTTGATCCTGTTTTGGTTTTAAAAGAAAAGAAGGACCAAGTGCTGGGACAATGGGCTAGTATTTTTCAAAAAATAGCGGCCCTTAGCCAGGTCATGACTCCCAATCTTCGGGAAGCAGAGTTGCTGTTGGGGAGGGATTTGATTGACCAGGCTGACCTGCAAGCAGGGGGCGAGGAATTAGCCCGTCAGTTCGGGACGGCTGTCTATCTAAAAGCGGGGTCTCGTTTACCTGGCGCTGTGGCACTGGATTTTGTTTGGACCGGGGAGTCTGGTTTTTACTTGGAAGTCCCTCAGGCCCAAGGGACGATGAATGGGAGTGGGTGTGTCCTAGCTTCAAGTCTGGCAACTTATTTGGGGCTAGGTCAGGATATGGTTCAAGCCAGTCACCTAGCCAAGCAGTTTGTGACGGCAGCGATAGCGGCTGCCGATGAATGGGGGATTAGTCCGTATGCAGTCAACTAATGTAAAATACTGGAGTCAAATAGCTGTTTTTATCGCAGTCACAGTTGTTTTAGGCTATCTCAAGTTGCCCACTGCTACGGGCTTTGTCTCCTTGTTAGATGTGGGAGTTTATACAGCTGCCTTTTATTTGGGTGGTCGTCAAGGAGCCGTAGTTGGTGGTTTGGGAGGTTTTCTCTTAGACCTCTTACTGGGCTATCCCCAGTGGAGTCTGTTTAGTCTCCTAGCTCACGGAGGACAAGGTCGTTTGGCGCAGGGGCTGATTCCATCTCGCTGGTTGTCGGGCTTGCTATCAAGTCTCTTTATGGTAACTGTCTATGCTGGAGCCTCTAGTCTGATGTATAGCCCAGCTGCAGCTTTACCGGAAATGATTCCTAACTTTATCCAGAGTTTTTTGGGTTTTCTGCTAGCCCAAATCTTGGTCAAACTTTTAAGGAGGAGCCATGTCTGATTTGGAAGAACTAAAAGTTGATGTAGTAGCCTTGGCGCAAGAACTTGTAGAGCGGGCTCAGACGCCTGCGGATTCTATTTTTGTTCTGGGTTTGTCAACCAGTGAGGTGGTTGGAGGTTTTATCGGTCGCAATTCCAGTTTGGAGGTTGGCCGTGGTCTGGTTTCGGCCCTCTACCATTTTCTAAAAGAGCAGAGGATCTTCCTAGCTGTTCAAGGTTGTGAGCATGTGAATCGTGCTTTAGTTGTGGAACGTTCCGTGGCTTTAACTCGGGGCTGGGAGATTGTTCAAGTGATTCCCACTCCCCATGCTGGTGGTAGTGGACAAGTGGCGGCTATGCAAATTTTCGAGGATCCCGTAGTTGTGGAATTTATTACTGCTGATCTAGGCTTAGATATTGGGGATACCGCAATTGGGATGCATGTGAAGCATGTTCAAGTGCCTGTCCGTCTCGCCAAACGTGAACTGGGAGGGGCCCATGTCACAGCTCTTGCCAGTCGTCCGAAATTGATTGGCGGAGCTCGAGCTGAGTATGCCCCAGACCCGATTCGGAAATTTTAGAAAGCCCTCTAAAATCATTGAAGTTAACCCTTACTTGTGATAAAATAATACAGATTAAAGATTTTAAGGAGTAGACTACATGTCTGTGAAATTTGAAAACAAAGAAACAAACCGTGGATTGCTTACATTCACAATCGCTCAAGATGTGATTAAGCCTGAGTTAGACCGTACTTTTAACCGTGTGAAAGGTTCATTGAACGTTCCAGGTTTCCGTAAAGGTCACCTTCCACGTGCCGTTTTCAACCAACGTTTTGGTGAAGAAGCTCTTTACCAAGATACCTTGAATGCCCTTCTACCAGCAGCTTATGAAGCAGCTGTTAAGGAAGCAGGAGTTGAGGTTGTTGCACAACCTGAATTTGACATTGTTTCAATGGAAAAAGGTCAAGATTGGACTATTTCTGCAGCAGTTGTTACAAAACCTGAAGTAAAATTGGGTGACTACAAAAACCTAGAAGTATCGGTTGAAGCGGATAAAGAAGTATCTGCAGAAGAAGTGGATGCACGTATCGAGCGTGAGCGCAACAATTTGGCAGAATTGGTGATCAAAGAAGATGCGGCTGTTGAAGGTGATACAGTTGTGATTGACTTTGTAGGTTCTGTTGACGGTGTTGAATTTGACGGCGGCAAAGGTGAAAACTACCCACTTGAACTTGGTAGCGGATCCTTCATCCCAGGCTTCGAAGACCAATTGGTTGGTGCAAAACCAGGTGAAACTGTGACTGTTGAAGTAACCTTCCCAGAAGATTACCAAGCAGCAGACTTGGCTGGTAAAGCTGCGAAATTTGAAACAACTGTTCATGAAGTTAAAGGGAAAGAAGTACCTGCCCTTGACGACGAGCTTGCAAAAGACATCGACGAAGAAGTTGAAACTCTTGCTGAATTGAAAGAAAAATACAGCAAAGAAATGGCAGCAGCCAAAGAAGAAGCTTACAAAGAAGCTGTTGAAACAGCAGCTATCGAAAAAGCTGTAGAAAACGCTGAAATTGTTGACCTTCCATCAGAAATGGTTCATGAAGAAGTACACCGTTCAATGAATGAATTCCTTGGAAATATGAAACGTCAAGGAATCTCACCAGAAATGTACTTCCAAATCACTGGTACAACCGAAGACGACCTGCACAAACAATACGAAGCAGAGGCAGAAAGCCGTACGAAAACAAACCTTGTTATCGAAGCTATTGCTAAGGCAGAAGGATTCGATGCAAGCGACGATGAAATCAACAAAGAAATCGAAGACTTGGCAGCAGCTTACAGCATGGAAGCAGACCAAGTACGCAACCTTCTTTCAACAGACATGTTGAAACACGACATCACTGTTAAAAAAGCTGTTGAATTGATCACTTCAACAGCAAAAGTGAAATAGGGAGCGAGACAGAACTAAATGTTTAAAAATTTAGTTCGTTACAAATCTTTCTTTCAAATTGTAAGCTGAAATGGTTTCTCCCCAAACCGTTTCACTCTCACCCCGCAAAGTTGATTAGGTTATCTTCGGAGTCAAATGACGAACAAAGATACCAATCAACGACTACGTTTGAGTACTTAAACAAATGAACGAAGATACCAATCAACCACTGCGTTTGAGTACTTAAACAAATTAAAATAAAGGATGCGAAATAATTTTCCACATCCTGAAAAGGGACTGGCCTGGTGTCCAGCCTCTTTTCTTTTTTGACGAATCTTCAAAAATAGCGTACAATAAAGAGAATGACAAAAAAGGAGAACGACTTTGGAATTAGAAGTATTTGCTGGACAGGAAAAAAGTGAACTTTCCATGATCGAAGTGGCGCGTGCCATCTTAGAAGGTCGTGGACGCGATCATGAAATGTACTTTAGTGACCTAGTCAATGAAATTCAAGAGTATTTGGAGAAAAGCAATAGCGAGATTCGCGAAGCTCTTCCTCTTTTTTACACCGAACTAAACGTCGACGGTAGTTTTATCTCCCTTGGTGATAACAAGTGGGGCCTTCGTTCTTGGTACGCTGTGGATGAAGTTGACGAAGAAATCATTGCCTTGGAAGAAAATGACGATGAAGAAGCACCAAAACAACGTAAGAAAAAACGTGTCAATGCCTTTATTGCCAGTGACAGTGATACCATCGACTACAGCGATGATGATCCAGAAGACGAGGATAACTTTGCGCAAGATGAGGATTCTATGAGCTATGATGAGAATCCAGATGATGAGAAGAACGAAGCAGAAGCTTACGATGCTGAAATCAACGAAATCGCACCAGAAGAATTGGGTGATGATGTTGAAGTGGATGAAACAGATGATGAGGATGACGATTCAGAGGACTAATCCTCCCTTTCTGTTTGCATTCTTTTCCAAAACCATGCGTCCTGCTTAGGTTCCATTTTTAAAAAGGAATCTTGTTAAGTGTGAGGTAAGGGGAGTGGAAGACGACCGACCAATGATTTGTTGTTCCGTCTCCCTCCCTATTTTGATTTTGAAGTTATCTAGAATATGAAGGAGTAATCATGACAACAAAGTACATTTTTGTAACAGGTGGGGTTGTTAGCTCGATCGGAAAAGGGATTGTAGCTGCTAGTTTAGGCCGACTTTTGAAAAACCGTGGACTTAAAGTAACCATCCAAAAATTTGACCCTTATATCAATATTGACCCAGGTACCATGAGTCCCTACCAACACGGGGAAGTTTTTGTGACCGACGATGGTGCAGAGACGGACTTGGATTTGGGTCACTATGAGCGTTTTATTGATATTAACCTGAACAAGTATTCCAACGTAACTACTGGTAAAATTTATAGTGAAGTCCTTCGTAAAGAACGTCGGGGTGAGTATTTGGGAGCGACTGTACAGGTTATCCCTCATATCACAGATGCTTTGAAGGAGAAAATCAAACGGGCCGCTTTGACCACAGATTCTGATGTGATTATTACAGAAGTCGGAGGAACTGTAGGAGACATTGAGAGCTTGCCTTTCCTTGAGGCCCTTCGTCAAATGAAGGCTGACGTTGGCTCAGACAATGTGATGTATATCCACACAACCCTTCTTCCTTATTTAAAAGCAGCAGGGGAAATGAAAACCAAGCCAACACAACATTCGGTTAAAGAATTGCGTGGTTTGGGGATCCAACCGAACATGTTGGTGATCCGTACAGAAGAGCCGGTTGGTCAAGGAATCAAGAATAAACTAGCTCAGTTCTGTGATGTACAGCCAGAAGCGGTTATTGAATCTTTGGATGTTGAACACCTTTATCAAATTCCACTCAACCTTCAAGCCCAAAATATGGATCAAATTGTTTGTGACCACTTGAAGATTGACGCGCCTGCAGCGGATATGACCGAATGGTCCGCTATGGTTGATAAGGTTATGAACTTGAAGAAACAGGTGAAAATCGCCCTTGTGGGGAAATACGTTGAGCTTCAAGATGCCTATATCTCTGTTGTAGAAGCGCTTAAGCATGCCGGTTATTCAAATGATGCAGAAGTGAAAATCGACTGGATCAACGCCAACGATGTGACCGCTGAGAATGTGGAAGAGCTTTTGTCCGCAGCAGACGGTATCATTGTTCCTGGTGGCTTTGGTCAGCGTGGTACGGAAGGTAAAATTCAAGCGATTCGCTATGCGCGTGAAAACGATGTCCCAATGCTTGGGGTTTGCTTGGGTATGCAGTTGACCTGTGTGGAATATGCCCGTCACGTATTGAATATGGCTGACGCCAACTCTGCAGAACTAAATTCAGAAACCAAGTACCCAGTTATCGATTTGATGCGTGATCAGGTAGACGTTGAAGATATGGGGGGAACCCTTCGTCTCGGCCTCTATCCAGCCAAATTGAAACCTGGAAGCAAGGCTGCAGCAGCCTACGACAATCAAGAAGTGGTGCAACGCCGTCACCGTCACCGCTATGAGTTTAACAATACCTATCGCAAAGAATTTGAAGATGCTGGTTTTGTCTTTTCTGGTGTTTCCCCAGACAACCGTCTAGCTGAGATTGTTGAATTGCCAGATAAGAAATTCTTTGTGGCTTGCCAATACCACCCAGAACTCTCTAGCCGTCCAAACCGTCCAGATGGTCTCTATAAAGACTTTGTGACGGCTGCGGTTGAAAATGCAAAATAGAAAAATACTAAAAATAAAAATCATAGAGGAAGAACTGGTTGGATACAGCCAGTTCTTTCCACATTGGAGATAAAAATATGATTCGGGAAGTTCCCCTAGAAAAAGCACACCGTATTTTAGCCCTGTCGTCTGTAACCTTTGTGTCCAGTGCGACTGCTACTGATAAAAATATTATGCCGGCGGGTTGGGTAGGAACCGTTGACACAGATATTTTAAGTCTGGTTATGGATTCTGAAAATTATACCCGAAAGGTTATGGAAGAAAGTGGCTACTTTGTATTACAAATTCCACGCGCATCCCAAGCTGATTTAATTGTTGAACTTGCCAAAAGTCGTCATGTTCATGAAGAGAAGGTAGATCAGTTGTCTTTCTTTGATCCAAGTGGAAAAGGATATCCCTTATTGGAAGACTGTCTGGCCTGGGTTGTCTGTGAAATTATTCCTGAGGAGCGCAATCAAACAGTTTATGACCTCTTTTTAGGGCGAATTGTAGCCGCTTGGGCTGATGATTCCGTTTTTCATGATGGACGCTGGCACTTGGATCAGGTCGAACCAGAAAATCGCCCAGTTCACTACGTAGCAGGCGGACAATTTTACCAGACCGGAAGTGGTTTTCAATTAAGAGATCCCTTTAAGTAAATAAAGCATGTCTGAGGTTGGGAGGCGAATCCTGACCTCTTTTAAGTATTTCTGGACCTTGATTTTTAATTTTTTTGGAAAAATTTTCAAAAAACTCTTGCCAATTTTCTGGAATTTAACTAAAATAAATAAAAAATATTCAGAATTCTCTGAAATGTGTAGGAGGTCTTTATGACAGAATCGAAACAACCTATGACTGGCTGGGCATTTGTCAATGCCGTATTAACGGGTACAGCCTTGGCTGTTATCGTGGCTCTCATTCCCAATGCCGTTCTTAGTGAAATTTTCAAATATTTAATTGGCAATGGTTGGACCGCTCTGGAACCGCTAGCAACAGCTGCCCGTGTTTTCCAGTATGGCTTGCCTTTAATGGCAGGTGTTTTGATTGCCTTACAATTTCAGATGAACCCCATGCAGGCGGTAACCGTGGGTGGCGCAGCTTTTCTTGGCTCTGGAGCTTGGCGGGTAGTGCCGGTTGATGGTGTTGCTACTACCCAGTTGGTGGGTGTTGGGGATATGCTGAATACCATGCTGACTGCAGCAGTTGCTGTCTTGTTCATTCGGGTGCTTAGGGATCGTTTGGGTTCCTTAACGCTGATTCTCCTTCCGATCCTGGTGGGCCTAGGAGCCGGTTTTGTAGGTGTTTTGACGCTTCCCTATGTGAGTGCAGTTACCCAAGCAGCCGGTCAATTGGTCAATGGTTTTACTGAGTTGGCACCTTTGCCAATGAGTATCTTGATTGGCATGTCCTTTGCCCTCTTTATCGTCTCTCCACTTTCGACTGTAGCCCTTTCTTTGGCTATTGGTCTGGATGGAGTGGCAGCTGGCGCCTCTGCCATGGGGGTTGCCGCTACAACAGCAGTCCTAGTTGTTTCCTCTTGGAAAGTCAATCGTCCTGGTGTTACCCTGGCGATTGCTCTTGGCTCCATGAAGATGATGATGCCCAACTTCTTCCGTCGCCCAATCATGGCCGTCGCCTTTTTGGCCAATGCGGTGGTTAGCGCCATCCCGGTTGCCCTCTTGAATGTAACTGGAACCCCCGCATCCGGTGGTTTTGGACTTGTTGGCCTTATCGGTCCTATCGCATCCTTACCAAGCCTTGGTTTGCCGATGATGCTTGTGGTTTGGATTGTGGTTCCTTTTGCAAGTGCCTATGCACTTCACTGGCTATTTACAAAGGTATTGAAATTGTACTCACCTGAAATCTTTAAATTTGAAGTAACACGTTAGTGGGAGAGAGAATATGACAAAATTAACACCAGAAACAATGGATTGGGATAATCTTGGCTTCGCCTATATCGATACGGGAAAACGCTATCGCGCTTATTATAAAGATGGTGCCTGGTCTGAAGGTGGAATTGAAACGGATAAAATGGTGACCATCAGTGAAGCTTCTAATGTATTGCATTACGGCCAAACTTGCTTCGAAGGGTTAAAGGCCTATCGCACCAAAGATGGGTCCATCCAACTCTTTCGTCCCGATCAAAATGCCAAGCGATTGAACCGCTCAGCTGAGAAGGTCCTTATGCCGGCATTTCCAGAAGACAGATTTGTTCAAGCGGTCCACCAGGTTGTGGCAGCCAACTCAGACTGGGTACCCCCTTACGGCAAGGGAGCTTCCCTTTACATTCGCCCTGTCATGTTCGGGGTTGGTGATGGTATTGGGGTTGCTCCGGCTAGCGAGTATATCTTTTCTATCTTTGTTATGCCAGTGGGAGCTTATTTCAAGGGTGGTTTGCAACCGGGGAACTTTGTGATTAGTGATTATGACCGTGCTGCTCCTCGGGGAACCGGATCTCAAAAAGTAGCCGGAAACTATGCAGCTAGTCTTCAACCAGGAAAATTAGCCAAAGAAGCTGGCTATACGGATGCCATTTACTTAGATCCAGAAACCCATTCCAAGATTGAAGAGGTAGGAGCCGCTAACTTCTTTGGAATTACAGCTGACAATCATCTTCTCACCCCTCAATCACCTTCTATCTTGCCCTCAATCACCAAATACTCTATCCTTTACTTGGCGGAGCATCGTTTCGGAATGACCGTGGAAGAAGGAGACGTATACGTTAATCGCTTGGATCAGTTTGTTGAGGCTGGAGCTTGTGGTACAGCAGCGGTTATCACTCCGATCGGAAGTATTACGGCCGGGGAAACAGTCTATCGCTTTACGGAAGGGGACCAAGCAGGCCCAAAAGTATCTGCCCTTTATGATGAGTTGGTTGGGATACAATATGGGGATCGTCCGGCACCAGAAGGCTGGATTCAAAAAGTAGAAATTTCCTAAATTTTTTTCAAAAAACAATTGACAAGCTATCTCCAGACTGGTATACTAATTAAGTATTCAAGCGGGGATGGCGGAATTGGCAGACGCGCAGGACTAAGGATCCTGTGACCGCTTTAGGTCGTGAGGGTTCAAGTCCCTCTCTCCGCAAAGTAGCTAACCGAAAGGTTAGCTTTTTTTCATTGCAAAATACGAATAGGGCTAGAATTTTGGCAGTAAACGTGATAAAATAAACAATGTATTGGGAATTTCCCCAAAAAAATTAGAGGAGGCCGTTTACATGGCAATCGTTTCAGCAGAAAAATTTGTTCAAGCAGCTCGCGATAATGGTTACGCAGTTGGTGGTTTTAATACAAACAACCTTGAGTGGACTCAAGCTATCTTGCGTGCAGCGGAAGCAAAACAAGCTCCAGTGTTGATCCAAACATCAATGGGAGCAGCAAAATACATGGGTGGTTACAAATTGGCTAAAAACATGATTGAAAATCTTGTTGAGTCAATGGGAATCACTGTTCCAGTTGCAATCCACCTTGACCATGGTCACTACGAAGACGTTCTTGAGTGTATCGAAGTTGGTTACACTTCTGTAATGTTCGACGGTTCACACCTTCCAATCGAAGAAAACCTTGAAAAAGCTCGTGAAGTTGTTAAATTGGCTCACGCTAAAGGGATCTCTGTAGAGGCAGAAGTTGGAACTATCGGTGGTGAGGAAGATGGTATCATCGGTAAAGGTGAATTGGCACCAATCGAAGATGCTAAAGCTATGGTTGAAACTGGTATCGACTTCTTGGCAGCTGGTATCGGTAACATCCACGGTCCATACCCAGAAAACTGGGAAGGTCTTGCATTGGATCACCTAGAAAAATTGGCAGAAGCTGTTCCAGGTTTCCCAATCGTTCTTCACGGTGGTTCAGGTATTCCTGATGATCAAGTTGTTGCAGCTATCAAACTTGGTGTTGCAAAAATCAACGTGAACACTGAATCTCAAATCGCCTTCTCAAATGCTACTCGTGAATTTGCACGTAACTATGATGCAAACGAAGCTGAGTACGATAAGAAAAAACTCTTCGACCCACGTAAATTCTTGGCAGACGGTATTAAAGCTGTTCAAGGTGCAGTTGAAGATCGTATCGACGTATTTGGTTCAGCTAACAAAGCTTAATCGAATCATGAAGGGACTTGCTCTTAGGAGCAGGTCTTTTCTTTTTATTCGAAAAACAGGCGGATAAAATTCTGAATACTTATTAATTTCGACAGTTGTCAAAAACCAGCATGCAATCAAGAAACATGCTGGTTTTTACTTTTTATTTCAGCTTTCGCCAGTTTTGATAAGAATCCCAAATATCATAGAAAAGACAGAAGCTGACGAGGGTGTTGAGGAGGATTTGGGGAGAGAGGTGTGTAAGGCGGCTTAGAAAGAAACTGAAGTAGATCATTAAGCGCAAGGCTAGAAAGAGTTTGTACTGGTATTTTTTCATAGTCCTCTCCGTTCCGATTTTTTTTGTTTTAGAATAACTTTTTTCGCTAAAAAAAGCGAATGAAAAGGTAACCAAAGATAATGATTGTGAAAGGAGGTCTAAAAACTCGATTCTTTGGTTTGAAGTTAGAGATGTTTGGCGATGATAGGAGGATAGATAATGAAAACAGTTCGGAATTTTTTCGTTTCAGTATCATTAATGTCGGTTTTGCTTGGTTCTATTACCCCTTCAACAGTTGCAGCAGGTGAGGCGATAGGAGTTACTACTGGAGCTGAGGTTGAAAATGTAAGTGAACTTAAAACTGAGGAAGACCTATTGAGGGAGGTACAATCAATTTACAAAAACATGATAAAATATGACTCCTTAAAAGAAAAATTTATTGTCGATGATTTGATTGTGGCTGATTTTTATCAAAATGATACAGTAAGCATTCAAGGAGTTTATCTCTTAAAAGATAGTTTAAATGATGAGTTAATAAACACTCCATCACTTGATAAGGAGGACATATTAAACCAAAAGATTGATGAAATGACTTTTATCATTAATGGTGGTGATGAATCAGAATTGATTACAAATAGTGTTCGAAGTAAGAGAGCGGATTTTTCATGGATACAACGATGTATTAAAGAAGCATGGGGGGTAACAATATCACTAGGTAGTTTGAAAGGAGTGGTTAATTTATTCAAGGCTGGTAAGTTTGAAGCAGCAGCAGCTAAACTAGCTGCTACAACTGCTGGAAGAATTGTTGGTGTTGCTGCATTAGTTGCATTTTTAGCGACTTGTGGTGCAGAGACAGTTTCCTAAATACTAGTTTGACTGGAACATAGTATTAACCCCGAATTATTCATACCTAACTTAAAAACCTTCCAGAAACCGTATTGATCACAGGGTTTCTGGAAGGTTCTGCTTTTCACCCATTGGGTGAAACATTCGACTAGACAAAAAAGGATTTCCCCTTTATGATATAAGTGCATAAAAAATATAAAAAGAAAGGAAATCCACATGTTCAGTCTAACAAATAATAATGCTAAAAACAAGAATTTTTCTTTTGAGGGAGGAAATCTTACGAATTATGG
>NZ_JADXDQ010000027.1:0-23238 GCF_015831295.1 Streptococcus sp. NLN64 | reverse complement strand
AGCAGTAAAAGCATTAGGGATGCGGCAACATCCTTAAGACATTTTTAAATATGTTCACCTTAAGTATAACACAGATAGTGTTTTTTTGCGCTTTTTTACTGTGTTATTTTCAAATAAAAGACTATATTTCCTGCTGAGGAATTGGATCAAATACATTAGTTCCGCAGGAAGTCTACTAAAAAAGAATCAAGCTAAACGCCTGATTCTGAAGGAGTTAGAATGGTAATTTTCCGGCTAAAGCCCCCATTGTTTTTTTGGTTTCTTGGTCGATCTGTTCAAGAGCCTTGTTTACGGCTTGCACGGTCATGTCTGCCAAGGTTTCCATATCATCAGGGTCTACAATAGCAGGGTTGAAGCGAATGGCTTTTACTTTGCGGTCGCCGGAAAGAGTAGCAGTCACTAGGTCTTGGGCAGAGGAACCGGTGAAGTCTTTTGCAGCTAATTCAGCTTGCTTTTTCTCCATATCCTTCTGCATTTTCTGAGCCTGTTTCATAATATTTTGCATATTCATCATAAGGATCATCTCTTTTCTTTTTTATTACAACTCTCTTATTTTATCATGTTTTCGGATGAAAAAGTAAAGAAGAGTAAATTTCCAAGCTAAATGTTTGTGATTGTTTGAACATTTAGATAGGATAGAGGTAACTCAAGAAAGGAAGAAATGATGTCAAAGAAAAAAGTTATTATTGTTGGGGCCTCTCATGGAGGGCATGAGTCGGCTATCCGTATTTTGGATAAGTACAAAGATGTTGATGTTACGATTTATGAGGCAGGAGATTTTGTCTCTTTCATGTCTTGTGGGATGGAGTTGTTCTTAGAAGGAAAAACGCTAGGTCAGGATTTTGTAAGAAACTTTTCGCCTGAAGAGTTAACGGCTCGTGGAGGCCGCGTTGTAAATAACCATCAAGTGACAGCTATTCAACCAGATGCAAAAACCATCACAGTGACGAACCTTGTAGCAGGGGTTGAAGAGACAGTTGCCTATGACAAATTGATCCTAAGTGTTGGGGTAGAGTCTATTGAACTCAATCTTCCGGGCAAAGATTTGGAAAATGTCTATTTAATGCATGGTTATGATTGGGCTAGCAAAATAAATGCGGCTCAGAATGATGATCAAATTAAGAATGTCGTGGTTATTGGTTCTGGTTACATTGGAGTTGAGGCTACACAAGTCTTTACTAAAGCTGGGAAGTCTGTAACCTTGATTGATATGCTAGAGCGTCCTTTGGGGAACTATCTCAATGCAGAGTCAACAGAAATCTTAGAACAAGCTTTTGTTGATGCGGGGGTTAACCTCCATATGGGAGCTAGTGTCCAAGCCTTTTTGGGTGAGACTAAGGTAGAGGCAGTGAAGACCGATAAGGGTGAAATTGCTGCTGATTTAGTGATTGTGGCTGTAGGTGTATATCCGAATACTGCTTGGTTAAAAGGGACCCTTGACCTGGATGAGCGTGGTTACATTAAGACAGACGCTTACTTGCGGACCAATGTAGCTGATGTCTACGCTGTTGGGGATGCTACCTTGCAGCCATCGATTCCTGCAAATCAATCCCTGCCAATTGCATTGGCGACAACGACGCGTCGTTCTGCTTTTTACTTGGCAAATACTTTGTTTGATCAGAAACCAGCGCGTGCCTATAAAGGGGTTGTAGGTTCTTCAGCCTTAGGTATCTTTGGTTATAAATTTGCGACTTCTGGTTTGAATCAGTATACTGCAGGTCGTTTAGGGTTGGCCTTTGAAACCAGTTTTTATGCGGATCGTGTTCGCCCGGCTTATATCCCTGAGAGTGATAATCCAGAAGTATTTGTCAGCCTGACCTTCCATCCACAGACCCACCAGTTACTTGGAGGTTCTGTTTTGTCAACTCAAGATGTAACGGCACAAGGAAATGTCCTTTCCTTGGCTATCTCACAGAAGATGACTTTAGAAGATTTGGCAGAAGCCGATTTCTTCTTCCAACCAGGTTTTGATCGTCAATGGAGTTTGCTAAACCTTGCTGCACAAGATGCTTTGGGGTATAGCCGTTTTTAAAGTTGCACCAGTTAGGGAGTCCCCTAGCTGGTTATTTTTTGTCATTTAAAATTACTTTGTACAAATAATTGACAAATCGTTATTTAAAATGGTAAAATTCAAGAGTATGTTATGATATAAAGGAGATTACTATGGATAGACGAGAGGTCAAGCAGCGCTTTTCCATTCGGAAGTATAAATTAGGAGTTGCTTCTGTCTTATTGGCAACGGTATTTGCAGGAGGTTTATCGACTGCGAGCCCTGTTTCGGCTGATGAAGTCGAAGGGGCTGGGGCAGAAAGCCAAGAAGCTACTGGTCAAGATCATGGGCAGGAATCGATCGCGGAATCCTCAGCCACTTACGGTGGTGAAGCTGTTATAGAGGCAGTGGAGGAAGAGGCGGCTGTGTTAGATGCTGTACCTACAGAGGTAAGCTCTGGCAGGTCTGCTGAGTTGAATACGTCTGATAATGTTGTTGCAACAGCCAATACGCCATTCCGTAGTACTTCTTTGCGGAATAATGAGACGAAAGAGGTTCAAATTTATAGCCAGTCACAGAGTTTGCAAATTTCAACCAATGATGCAAGAGATCAAGGGGCTCAAGCTAATAACCTGAAGGGTTATATGTTACTGGATCAGCATACCAATGAGCGCGAGACAGTCCGGTGGGAGTTAGACTATATTCCGAATCGGGTTAATGGTCGCCCAACGGATGTTCCGGTAGGAGTGAATTTTACTTCATCCGGAAACATCGACATTATCCCATCCTCCGTTAAATTTAATGGTCAAAGTTTAGAATCCATAGGGAATGGATCCTTTTTCTCATCCTCGGTGAAGGCTAAGATTGGTCAAACGAACCGTCTTGAATTTTTGACCTATGTAGATCGTAAAGACATTGATTTCTCAAATGCTACAATCCGAATCGCAACGGATGTGCGTCCAAATGCAAAAGTCGTTGTAAATGCTCGAGATACACCACTAAAAGCCCCTAATAACCGCAATATTATGTGGGCGACACCTAAGTTTGAGACTGCACGATACCATGAGACGGTACAGGAAATTGAGGGCCCAAAAGATTCGACTGAACTGGTTTCAATTCCGTTTACAACGGTCTATCAGGCTGATGATCAGTTCGAAGCAAAAGCCACTGAAGTGATACAAGACGGAAAAGATGGTCAAAAAAATGTAGTGACCACTTATTCAAAGAATGAACAAGGCCAATTCGTTCCCTCTCGAACGGAAACCGTTATCGCGGAACCAGTTTCGAAAATTGTTAAGGTAGGGACAAAATCCAAAGTTGAGACACTTGTTCTTCCATTTGAAACCGTTTATCAAGACGATCCAGATATGAAGGTGACCGATCCTGAAGTCGTTTTGACGGAAGGACGTAATGGTCAAAAAACGGTAATCACAACCTACACCCTCGATAGTACAACGGGAGAGGTTCGAGAAAATCCACCAACAGAGACAGTTGAAGCGGCGATCACTAGGCAGATTAGACGGGGAACAAATCGGGAAGGAACTGAAACTCCCTATGCGACAGAGTACCGGGCAAATCAGGATTTAGTAGCTGGTACTCAAAGAGTTATCCAGGAGGGGCAGAATGGAGAAGAGCGGATTGTTCTAGAACCTGTCACTGGTTCTGGTCAAGCTACCTTAACGAGTAAGTCCGATATTAGCACAGAAATTCAGCGAATTCCGCAGGTCATTATGGTCCTTGTAGAGGATATTGAGGGTCTTTACCTTTATAACGGAGTGGAAAGTCTTGCCCCGCTTTGGAACAACCTACAAAATGGTGATAAACTTCTTTTAATCCGAGCAGGCCGTTTGCCAGAAATCTTCGAAACACCTCTAGCTAGTTTTTCTGTGAAGGGCCAAGATGAAACCATTAGGCCGTTAGAATCTGTTGGGGATATTACAGCAGATCAAATTCCTGATAGATATGGCCTAACGAACGAAGAAATTGAAGGGGCGGAACTCCGTTTTGAAACAGATCCGTTTACACTAGATGATCAAGTTCTCAATAACAATCCATCTCTTAAAGCATTGATGAATCGGGTTGGAAGCCGTATTATTTCAATCCGTTCACTTAGTCGTGATGTTTGGACCGAAAAACGCTATCGACAATCAGAAGCGGCATTTGAGAACGCTGGATTCCCGGTAACCTATGATGATGAGGCAGGCTTGTTAGCTGTTGAGACAAAGACAAAGCCGATTACTAAGGTGATCTATAAACCACTTGATATTCAGATTGGAGATGATTCAGGTGAATTACGAATTACAGATGCGACTTTGACGGTGAATGGCCAGTCCCAGAAACTCCCTGTTCAATCTGGAAAAGTTGCGAGTCGCTACCAGCCGGAAAGTGACTCTCCTATCCAAATCACCTATACTTTTGAAGGGACAGCAACTAGAACTCGGACGATTACAACCATAGTAACAGCAGACAATCAGTTGGTTGACCGTAAAGAACAGGAGGTCTCTGCTGCTGTAAAAACTGACATAAGGCCTGCTGTAACTAAGATTGTTGAAGTTGGGACCAAAGCCAAGATTGAAGTAAGTCCCCTTGCATTTGAAACAATCTACCAAGAAGATCCGAATATGAAGGCAGATGATCCTGAAGTTGTTGTGACGGAAGGACAAGATGGTCGGAAGACTGTAACCACGACTTATAGCTTGAATCCCCAAACCGGCGAAGTGACAGCAAATGAACCTACTGAGGAGCTTGTGGCAGCAGTGAATCGTGTGATTCGTCGAGGAGTTGGTCAGGAGACAAAGATTCCATTTGATACAGTTTATGTAGCGAATGAACAACTGGATGCTGGTCGACAAGTCGTTGAAGTTGAGGGAGTTGAAGGAGTTCGTCAACCAAACGGGGCAATTTCACAAGAACCAGTGACTCAAAGAATCCAAGTGGGAACGAAGCCAAAAGTAGAGGAGAGGACGTTGGATTATAACGTTTCTTACCGTGCTAGTGATGAACGTCCACTTGGTTGGGAATCTGTTTACAATGCAGGTGTGAAAGGGCTTGAAAGAACTACCACAGCCTATATTCTTGATCCAAGTACAGGTGTTGTAACAGCGGGTGAACCAACAACAGAGCTTGTGCGTCGTGTCATTGATCGTGTCTACACTATCGGTACAATGCCTAAGATTGAAGTTTTAGAGATGGCTTTTCAAACGGAATACATCGACGATTCAGCGATGAAGGCAGATGATCCTGAAGTTGTGGTGATAGAAGGTCAAAACGGGCAAAAAACGATTACGACAACCTATACTTTGAACGAGACTACTGGTGAGGTGACACCAAATAGCCCAACTGAAGAGCTGATAGCAGCAGTGAATCGTGTCATCCGTCGAGGTGTTGGTCAGAATAGTAAAATCCCGTTTGAAACGCTTTATCTTGCAAGTATGGAACTTGCTGCTGGTGAGCAACAGGTGCTAACTCCAGGCGTTGAGGGAACTCGTCATCCAAACGGCAGTGTTACTCAAGCTGCAGTCAACCAAGTGATTCAAGTCGGGGTCAAGCCCTTGATTGAAGAAACAGTTTTGATTTTTGAGACAGTCTATCAAGACGATGCTACGATGAAAACGAGCGATCCCGAAGTAGTAGTTGTTGAAGGTCAAGATGGGTTGAAGACGATGACAACGACTTATAGTTTGGATAGTCAAACGGGTCAAGTGACTGCGAATGCGCCAACTGAAGTATTGGTAGCACCAATAAACCGTGTTATTAAACGAGGTGTTGGGCAAGATACAAGTCTTCCATTTGATACGGTCTACATTGCAACAACAGCCTTGGATGCAGGTGTGCAACAAGTCCTAACCCCAGGTGTAGAAGGAATTCGTCATCCCAATGGTAGCATTATCAAAGAAGCGGTTGCTCAAATCGTTCAAGTTGGTGTGAAACCAGTAATGGTGATTGAAAGCCTAGCCTTCCAGACAGTTTATCAAGACGATGCTTCAATGAAGGCAACTGATCCAGAGGTCTTAGTACAAGCTGGTCAAGCTGGCCAACGTGTAACGACCACTACTTATGTCATGGACGAAAAGACAGGTCTCGTTAGTCCACAGGCTCCAGTTGTTCAAGAGACAGCGGCAGTTGATCGGATTATCAAACGTGGTGTCGGTCAGGAAACTGAAATTCCATTTACCACTGTTTACTTAGCAACCAACACTCTTGAAGCAGGTCAGAAAGTTGTGGTTATTGCTGGTCAAAATGGTCTACGTCATCCAAATGGCAGCATCACCAAAGAAGCAGTCGCAGAGCTTGTACAAGTTGGTGTGAAACCTCTTGTAATGATGGAAAACCTTCCGTTCCAAACAATCTACCAAGATGATACTAGTATGAAAGCTAGTGATCCAGAAGTCTTGGTCCAGGCTGGTCAAGCTGGACAACGTGTGACAACCACCCATTATGTCATGGATGAGAAGACGGGTCTTGTCAGTCCACAGGCTCCAGTTGTTCAAGAAACAGCGGCAGTTGATCGGATTCTCAAACGTGGAGTTGGTCAAGAAACGGAGATTCCATTTACCACCGTTTACCTGGCGACTACAGAGCTGGTAGCTGGACAACAACAAGTCTTGGTTGCAGGTCAAAATGGTCTTCGTCATCCAAATGGCAGCGTTAGTCGTGAAATGGTACCAGCCATGACTCAGGTTGGTATTAAGCCAGTTGTTGTTACAGAAGAATTGTCTTACCAAACTCGCTATCAAGAAGATTCAAACATGTTGGTAAGTGATCCAGAAGTTGTAGTTCAAGCGGGTCAAACCGGTCAACGCATTCGCACAACCAATTACAGCTTAGATCAAGCGACTGGCCAAGTAACAGCCTTGACACCAATCCTTGTCGAAACGGCAGCTGTTGATCAGATCATCAAGCGTGGTGCTGGTCAAAATACAGAACTTCCATTTGCAACACACTATGTTGCCGATGCAACGCTTGCTGCTGGTGAAAAAGATGTGCGTATTCAAGGTCAAACTGGAATTCGTCATCCAAATGGCAGCATTACCAAGGAAGTCGTAGCTCAAGTTGTAGCTGTCGGAACTCGTCCAAGTCAGCGGACAGAGACAGTTGCCTTTGCGACTCGTTATCTAGAAGCCAAAGAAATGGCAGCCAATAGCCGTCGAACTTTGGTTGAAGGCCAAACCGGTCAGAAGACCTTTACCGTCACTTATGTCTTGAATGCAGCGAATGGCCAGGTAACAGCTCAACCTGAGACCGAAGCTCTTACCACTCAGCCTGTTACGGAAGTCATTGAAGTGGGAACCAACTCAACGATGCGAACTGTTGATCTTGAGTTTTCAACTGTTTATAAAGAAGATAAAGAAATGACAGCCGGTCAACAAGTTGTAGATCAAGAAGGTCAAAAAGGCTTGGACACCTATACGACAACTTATGTCTTGAATGTTGAAACCGGTCAAGTGACAGCCCAACCAGAAGTCGTTGAGCGCACCAGCAACCCAGTTGCACGTGTCGTTCGAGTGGGTGTGAAACCACTTGTGGTTGAGACAGAGCTAGGCTTTGCGACTGTTTATCAAGATGATCCGATGATGTTGCCGACAGACAAGGAAGTCGTGCTGGTTGAGGGGCAAATTGGTAAAGAAACACGTACCACTAACTATGTTCTAGACATTCAAACTGGTCAAGTGACAGCGCAAGAACCGATTGTGGAGCGTCAAGAAGCTGTGAATCGCCTTGTGAAACGAGGAGTAGGACAAACGAGTCCAATTGCCTTTAAGGTTATCTATAAGGGGGATGTGACCTTGACGGCTGGCCAGCGAGTGGTTGATCAAGAAGGCCAAGAGGGACTTCGCCATCCAAATGGTAGCGTCCTTAAGGAAGCCTTTGATCAAATTATTCGTGTTGGTCTTAAGCCAGTTGAGAGAGTGGAAGAGCTTCCGTTTGAAGAAGAAGTGATCGAAGATCCAAATCTTCCACTGGGTCAAATCTGTGTTGAAGTTGAAGGTCAAGCTGGTAAACGGATTACCCGTATTACTTACAGCCTCAACCCTGAAACAGGTGAAGTAACAGCTCATGAGAGTGTTGAAACTCTTGCACCTGTAAAACGTATTGTTCGTAAAGGAACCAAAGTAGAAGAAGTTTGCCCACCAGCTGAAGTTGAAGTCTCAACCCCAGCTCCTGAAGCAAAAGTTCTTCCAAACACGGGTACAGCAGACTCTGCTGCCCTTCTTGTGGCAGGTGGTCTTGCCGGTCTTGCAGGCTTAGGTTTAGCCGCTAAAAAACGGGAAGAAGACTAAGGTTTTCTGAAATAGAATCAAAAGGTCGTAACAGGATGTTGCGGCCTTTTGTTGTTAGGGTTTTCGAGAATGACTGGCTTGAGACTGAAACGAAAAGAGAGAGTGAGACAGAACGATTTTCACAAATATACTCTTTTAGTTTATCTTTTATTACTGTGTTAGCTCGTCTTGCCGTACTTCAGTACTGTCTGCGACTCGCTGCCTTGTACTAAAAGCAAACTAAAAGACTATAAAATCATTCGTTACAAGTCTTTGTTTCAAGTTGTAATACTCGAAACAGTTCGAAATCTGAACAGGCAATCCGATGAAGGCAGAACTAGGGTTCGGCGAAGAGGATTCACACATTCAGATTTTGAAATGTAATGAGTATAAGCTGAAACGGTTTCTCCCCAAACCGACCTCGCTCTTTTATTGTTAGGCTCGGGTTCAAACAGTCTCTTCCCAGACTGTTTTCGCTTTCCATATTTAGGGCTCAAGTACTAACAGTCTCTTCCCAGACTGTTAGTACCCACCCCCGCTCTAAAGGCATGTTGAATGTCTTTAGAGCTTGAAGATGAAATGAACGAAGTTCAAGTCAATGTTGATTCGGTTACTTTCGGAGGTCAAAGAGTCAGGAATTGACTCTTTGAGTTTCTGGACAAGAGAACAGGAAAGGTTCTCTCAATAAAAGCGAACAATTGTTATTTGCTTCGCTCTCCTATCTGCTACCTCAAACAGCCTTTTAGCTGTTTAACCGAATCAACCACTGCGTTAAAGTGAATCCCCTAACTAAAGTAGGAAGGTTGAGACTTTTGTTCCAACCTCTTTCATATTTCCCTTCTTTCAGAATAGCTTTACATTTGGGATTAGTCTTGTTATAATCATCAAGTATGAAAAAATGAAAAAGGAGATACAGTACAATGGATGTAACTTGGGGTGTTAAGTACCTTACTGAGTTTATTGCGACAGCCTTCCTACTTGTCTTGGGAAATGGTGCCGTTGCAAACGTAGATTTGAAAGGAACCAAGGGAAATAACTCTGGTTGGGTTGTGATTGCTTTGGGATATGGTTTAGGTGTTATGATGCCAGCTATGATGTTTGGTAATGTTTCTGGAAACCATATCAATCCTGCCTTCACACTTGGACTTGCAGTCAGCGGTTTATTCCCGTGGGTACACGTTGCACCTTATATTTTGGCACAATTACTTGGAGCTATGTTCGGACAATTGCTGGTGGTTGCCGCTTACAACCCTTACTTCAAGAAAACAACGAATCCAAATGCTGTACTAGGTTCCTTCTCAACCATCTCAGCCTTGGATAATGGTAGCAAAGAATCTCGTTCAGCTTCTATCTTTAACGGTTTTGTGAACGAGTTTATCGGTTCCTTCGTGCTCTTCTTTGGAGCTATGGCCTTGACGCGTAATTTCTTTGGAGCTGAGTTGGTCGGTCGTTTGGTTGACAATGGTTTTGACCAAACAATGGCGGAAACAGCAGCTGCACCTTACACAGCTGGTAGCTTGGCAGTAGCCCATATTGCCATTGGTTTCCTTGTTATGGCCTTGGTTGCTGGCCTTGGTGGTCCTACTGGTCCTGCTCTTAACCCAGCTCGTGACTTGGGTCCTCGTCTCCTTCACTTCCTCTTGCCAAACAGCGTGCTTGGTGAAGCCAAAGGAGATTCTAAATGGTGGTATGCCTGGGTGCCAGTTGTAGCCCCTATCTTGGCTTCAATTCTTGCCGTTGCCATCTTCCAAATGATTTACCGTTAATTTGTGAAAAGCCTGTTTATCAGGCTTTTTCTTATATAATTACTTGTCTTTTTTTTATTTTTTTTTTACAATAACAAGAGTTATGGTGGAGGAAATGATGAGTAAAGATAGGTTAGTACCCGTACTAAAAACAAATAATCGTCGCTTAAATTTAGAATTTTATGTTGAGAAAATTGGTTTTACCGTCTTGCTGGAAGATGCAGGTTTGGCTTCTTTGGGAGATGCGCAGAAAAGAGTCTGTTTGGAGATGGAAGAGCTTCCTTCTAATAGAGCTCTGCAACCTAGAGGGAAGAAGAAATTGGATTTATTAGTTTTCCGCGTGCAGGATCCCAAGGCCGTGGAAGCAGGTTTGGCTCGTGGTTTGAAATTCGATGAACTGTATCAAGGATCAAAAGGCTGGGCTTATTTGGCGACTTCTCCGGAAGGGGATCGCATTTTGGTGCATGCAGAGGCTTCCCTTGCAGACTTGAAGGTCGTCGAGCAGTCAGACTATCCTGAATCATTTCAAGTGGGACCAACAAAATTGGATCACGTGGAGTTGGAAGAATTGCGCCTGAATGTTTTGAACAAAGAGAAGTCTGAGGTCTTCTACCAACGTCTCAGTTGGCCTACTACTCTGGTCTTTACTGAGGCTGAGAGTGAGTATTTGACAGCTGCTGCAGGTCAGACTTGGGATTTGTATCAGTTCCGTCTCTCGCAAGCGGATTGGAATTTAGATGCCCTGAAGCAGATTTTCTCAGATCAGGAGTTTTTTGTACCCAAGCGAGAGAATTTTTTCTTGACCCAAGACCCTGCTAATCAAATAGAATTATGGATGGAGTCCCATGGTTAAAGCCTTAGTCGCAAAGATTCAAGAGCACCTCGCCCAAGAAGTTTATCCTGGTGCAAGTCTAGCCCTTTATCGAGATGGGAACTGGCAAGAATACTACTTTGGCTGGGCTGACCCGGATCAGAATTTGCCAAGCCAACCCGGTTTGGTCTATGATCTAGCCAGTGTCAGCAAGGTTGTGGTAACAGGAAGTCTCATTTTACAGGGAGTGAAATCCGGAGCACTGAGTTTAGAGGAATCTATCCAGAGTCGTCTTCCCCAGTTTGACCATCCACATTTACGAGTGGTCGATCTCCTGACCCACACCTCGGGACTAGATCCCTTTATTCCCAATCGCGACAACCTCAACAGAGAGGAATTGCGCCAAGCCATGCTCCATTTGCAGCTACGACCTGAAGCCAATTACCTTTATTCCGATGTGAACTATATTCTTTTGGGGTTCTTTTTGGAAGCTCTTTATGGTAAAAGCTTGGAGGAGCTAGTTGTGGAGCAGGTTTTAAATCCCCTCCAATTGCTTTCCACCGGTTACGGGCCTTGGCCAGGTGCTGTCCCCACTCTCAAAGGGAATCACACTGGTCAAGTTCATGATCCAAAGGCCCAAGTACTGGGCCCCCACACAGGTAGTGCTGGACTCTTTTCCAATCTAGAAGATTTAGAAACCTATGTACTCAGTCAACTAGACGATGAAAGTTCCTATCTAGATAGCATTCATGGTTCCGACTCGGCTAACCCTCGAAGTATGGCTTGGCGCAGAGAAGGTGACTGGTTAGACCACACAGGCTATACTGGCACTTTCTTACTCCTCAATCGTAAGACAAAAGAAGCAGCTATTTTTCTATCCAACCGAACCTACTGGAAAGATGAGAGGGCCCAGTGGATCCAAGATCGGAATGAACTCATGGACTTGATTCGACAAAGAACAGGTTAAACTAGACGAAGTAAGCGGCCGGTGGTCGCTTTTTTGTCAGTTTCATCTTTTTTTAAAATCCTCCACAGAGGGGGAGAAGGATCTTCAGCGGATTGATTGCAAGCGATGCTTGCTTCATTACCTATAAATTTTAATCCAATTCCTGGATTAAAATTTATTTCAGATTTCGAACTATTTCGAGTATCAGTTTGAAATCCAATGAGTATGAAATGAAGAGAATAAAAAACCAGGCTGGTTAACCAGCCTGGAAAGGGGGATTGATTAAGCCAAGGCGTCGTCCATTGAAAGAACTTCGTGGAAGACACGTTGTGTCAATTCAGTTTTTTGTTCAGGAGTGAGGTACTTGGTGTTGACACAGTAACCTGAAATCCGGACGATGACATCTTCACCAGACATGATCTTGTCATAGACATCTGAAAGGTCCATAACGTTCAAGTTAACGTGTTGGCCACCGTTTTCGAAGTAGGCATCAAGGATGGTTACCAAGTTGTCTACTTGCTCATCACGGGTTTTACCAAGGGCACGTGGAGATACCTGAGTTGTGAGGGAAATTCCGTCATTTGCGTGTGCAAAATCAAGTTTCGCCAAGGAGTTCAAGTTTTGGAGCCAGCCACCTTTAGATTTAGGCGATGGGTTGGCACCTGGTGAGAAGAACTCAAGTTCACTTGTATTGACGGTACCATCTTCGTTGAGGAAAACTCCGCGGTGAACTGGGGAGTGACCAGTTTGTTTAGAGTAAGCAACGTTAGAAGTGATGGTCAACAAGGATACGGTTGCTTCCGCGTTCTTGTAAAGTTTGTGGCTTGCAAGACGGCTGTGGAAGGCTTCCAAGAGCCATTCTGCGATAGCATCTACACGGTCATCATCTTCCCCGTAACGTGGGTAGTCCCCAATTGTTTCGTAGTCGTAGATATAGCCATCTTCGTCACGAATTGGTTTAACAGTTGCATACTTAATCGCAGATAGAGAGTCAACTGTATTGGCAAAGCCACAGATACCGAATCCCATGTTTGCCCCTTGATGGGTTGGGAGGAAGGCCATTTGGGCTGCTTCGTAGTTGTATTTATCAGTCATGTAGTGGATAATATTAAGAGCATCCACATAAGTATCTGTGAGCCAGTCAAGAGACTCTTCGAAGTTTGCTTTAACCTTGTCAAAGTCAAGAATCTCATCACGGATAGGTTCGATGTCGAAGACCTTGTAGTCTTTGTGAACATCATCAAATCCACCGTTTAGACCAGTGAGGAGAGCTTTCAAGACATTAACCCGGGCACCGAAGTATTGGATGTTGTGGCTTTGGTTTTCGTTTTCAGGATCCAAAGGAGACACACAACATGAGATACAGCTCATTTCGCCGTAACCTTCTTTCGCCATAGTGGTAACCCCTTCGTACTGGATAGATGAGTGTTTATGACTCATATCCATACAGTAGCGGCGGAAAGCATATGGTAATTGGTCTGTCCAAAGAACGGTCAAGTTTGGTTCTGGTGAGTTACCGATGTTATCCAAAGTGTTCAAGAAACGGTAGTCCATTTTGGTTACACGATGGCGTCCATCTGCCCCCATACCAGCCATAGAGGTAGTGATGAAGGTTGGGTCTCCAGAGTACAGTTGATCGTAAGCTTTGGTACGAGCAAATTTAACGGTACGGAGTTTCAAAACAAAGTCATCCACGAATTCTTGGATTTCTGATTCAGTGTAAGTACCACGCGCCAAGTCCCGTTCTGCATAAATATCCAAAACAATCGGAACACGTCCAAGGGAAGTAGCGGCACCGTTAATGACACGAGCTGCTGCCATGAAGGCAATGTTAGTCCATTGGATAGCTTCTTTGGTGTCCATGGCTGGGCGACGAACATCTACACCATACAGATCACCAAGAGCAACAACGTCTTTAAGGGCCTGGTACTGAAGATTGACTTCTTCACGAAGACGGATAGTGTCTTCGTCGATTTCTGTCAAGGCGTTCCAGTCATCGACTTTCTCAGCCATGAGGAAATCTGCACCATAAAGTGCTAGACGGGCATAAACCCCGATAATCCGTCCACGAGAGTAAGCATCTGGCAAACCAGTTACGGTATGGGCGTGACGAGCTCGACGAATATTTGTGGTATAGGCACGGAAGATACCATCGTTAACGGTAGTCGCATACTTGGTGAAGATTTCATGCAAGTGTGGGTCTGGCTCATAGCCATTTTCACGAAGGGTAGTTTCCGCCATACGGATTCCTCCCTTAGGCATGAAGCTTAGGCGGAACAATTCAGAGTTTTGCAGACCAAAGATAAGCTCATTGTCCTTGTCAATGTAGCCAGCAGGGATGTCTGCGATAGAAGCAACACGGTCTGTGTCCATTGGGAAACGAGTTGCTTCGTAGCCAGCCTTAGTCTCTTCAATAATCTTCTTGATGTGAAGGGAACGCTCGGTTGGACCTGCTAAGAAACTCTCATCGCCATCGTATGGAGTGTAGTTTGCCTGTACGAAGCGAGACACGCTGACCTTTTCTTTCCAGTCAGTCCCTTTAAAGCCTTCCCAGGCTTTGTCAAAAATGTCTTGAGTTTCTACAGTTGTTTTAACGACCATATGGTATACCTCATCATCTTTCTAGTCATAGACACTCTCCAAAAAAAGCAATCTATGGAATCTCTCTTGCCTAGTGAACCGTCAGAGTCTAGATTGATTTTTTTATGAGAACTGTTATAATTACACTTTGATTATAACACAAAGTAATCGTTTTCAACAACGAAAATACGAATTGTAAGGGGTTTCTGATATAGTACAGTTTTTGAAAAAATAAAAAGTGTACTATATCTGTCCTATTGTAGTAGAGGAGGTGAAAAGACTGTGCTCATTTTCCCGTTATTAGATGATCAGTCCCGTAAAATTATTCATATTGACATGGACGCTTTTTTCGCAGCGGTTGAGGAAAGGGATAATCCTGCGTTACGGGGAAAACCTGTCGTGATTGCGCGAGATCCTCGGGTAACCGGTGGTAGGGGAGTTGTCTCGACAGCTAATTATGAGGCTAGACGTTTTGGCATTCACTCTGCCATGAGTGCCAAGGAAGCCTATGAACGTTGTCCCCAAGCAATCTTCATCCAAGGAGATTATGCCAAATACAAGGCTATTGGACTAGAAGTCCGGGAAATTTTTCGGCGCTACACGGACCTCATCGAGCCTATGAGTATTGATGAGGCCTATCTAGATGTAACCGAGAATAAAATTGGCAGCCAATCTGCGGTAAAGGTGGCTCGTCTTATTCAAGAGGATATTTGGAGGGAGCTGCAACTAACTTGCTCGGCAGGGATCTCCTATAATAAATTTCTGGCTAAGTTAGCGAGTGACTTTCAAAAACCACGAGGGCTAACGGTCATCAAACCTGGGGAGGCCCTGGACTTTCTGGCTCCTTTACCTATTGAAAAATTTCACGGTGTTGGGAAAAAAAGTGCTGAACGCCTGCGTCAAATGGGTGTGGAAACGGGAGCTGATCTTTTGGAAGTATCTGAAATTGAGCTCATTGACCGCTTCGGAAGATTTGGCTACGATCTCTATCGCCGTGCTCGTGGCATCCATAACGCTCCTGTCAAACCCAATCGTATTCGCAAATCTTTTGGTAAGGAGAAGACCTACGGTAAGTTCCTACGCCAGGAAGCAGATGTCCGTAAGGAGCTCCAAGGTTTAGCGCAACAGCTAGCAATCAATCTGGAGCGGGAAGATGTGCAGGGGAAGACAGTGGTACTCAAGATTCGATGGGAAGATTTTCAAACCTTGACCAAGCGCGTTTCCCTAGACAGATCAGTTTTTCAAGAAGCTGATTTACTGGAACAAGCCCTGGCCCTGTATGAAAGCATCGAAGAGAAAGACAAGGCCATCCGTCTCCTTGGAATCACCCTTACAAACCTAGGTAAGGAGCGAGAAGAAGACCTATTGGACAACCCTGAAGAAAAAGAAACCGCCGATCATGAAGCCCTCTAAAGGGTGGAGTTATCAGCGGTTTCTTCTTGAATGTTGCAAAAGAGTGGATAGCTATTTCATACTTAACGAATTTCAAAATCAGTTTGTTATGTTTCAGTTCGTTCGAATATTGGCTGAAAGAACTCTGTCAGGTCAGCTTCGGTCAGGCCAATCATGGGATCAATCTGGTCCCAATTCCCATTGGTTAGAATTGAGGCTTCCAAAGTTATGGATTCTTCTTCCACAGTTCCGGTAGAGTTTTCCACAGCGCTGTGGATATCTTGTGGATAAATTGTGGAAAACCTTTGTGAAAGATAGGTCTGGCGTTGGGTTCCGAGGTTTTCCACAGAATAGGCGTAGGCTGTGGACTGGCCGAGGAGGATGAGTTTACTTTTAGCACGGGTAATGGCTGTATAGAGAAGGTTGCGTTGAAGCATACGGCGATTGGCCATTGTCAAGGGAAGGATGACGACAGGGAATTCACTTCCCTGGGACTTGTGGATACTCATGGCATAGGCTAGTCGAATTTTGTACCATTCTTTGCGGGGGTAGGTGACTTCACTCCCATCGAAGTCCATCCGGATTTCATCTTGGTCGGAATCACTATAAGCCGCAGGGATGAGTTCTGTAATGGTGCCTAAATCTCCGTTGAAGACGTTCGCTTCGGCATCGTTGACGAGGTGGATCACTTTATCCCCAAGCCGATATTGGCCTTCAGGCCCATCGAATGCTTGTTGTTTATTTTTTAAAGGATTGAGAAGGTTTTGCATGAGTTGGTTGATAGCATCAATCCCAGCATGTCCTCGGTACATAGGAGCTAAGACCTGAATATCTTTTGCGGCTATCCCGCTCCGCAGGGCGGCATTAACGATGCGCTCAATTAATTGAGGGATATGTTCGGGCCCAGTTTCAAAATAGGAGCGATCTGCTTTTTTTTCTTGAAAATCATGGGGAAGTCGACCGTGTTTGATGTCATTGGCCAAGTGAACAATAGTGGATTCGGCATCCTGACGGTAGATTTTTTCTAACTGAATTTTGGGAATTGCCTCGACTTCCTGCAAGTCCGCCAAAACTTGACCAGGACTGACAGATGGAAGTTGGTCGGCATCGCCAACCAACAAGATTTTGGTATGATTGGCTAGATTTTGAAAGAGCTGATGGGCCAGCCAAGTGTCGACCATAGAAAACTCATCGACGATCAAGAAGTCGGTATCTAAAGCTTCATCCCGAGTGCTGACTTCTTCATCTGCCACCATGCCTAAATGACGGTGGATGGTCGCTGAGGGCAGTCCGGTTAGTTCGTTCATTCGTCGGGCTGCCCGGCCTGTTGGTGCGGCCAGCATAATGGGTAAATCTTTGGCCTTCAGGTCAATCTTGTGTAATTTGGCGTAGACTGCAATAATACCGTTCAAAACCGTGGTTTTTCCAGTCCCGGGTCCTCCGCTAAGAATAAAGATGGGTTGTTGAATGGCCTGGAGAATGGCTTCTTTCTGAACAGGGTCATAGGTGATGGCCAATTCTTCCTCTATTTGCGTGATCAGCTCTTGAATAGTGGCTGCATCTGTTTTTTTATCAGTATTTTGGTCCCGGGCTTCTAGCAGGCGAAGAAGGTGATTGGCAATTCCTTCTTCCGCAAAGAAGAGACTATTGCTGAAGATTTTGGTATCCACATGTTGGATTTTATCTTCTTCCAGCAGGTGGGTTAATTCTGTTGCAATAACCTGTGGATCAATGGATTCCTGCCGTGCTTCTTCGAGGAGGACCAGAGTTTTTTCCAATAGTGGTGCTGCCTCTAGATAGGTATCCCCAGATTCTAAGCTGTGTTGGAAAAGGCTGTGGATAATTCCTGCTCGAAAGCGTTCTGGCGAGTTGGTCTCGATTCCTAAGCGTTCAGCAACTTGGTCGGCAATGACAAAGCCGACCCCCCGTATATCTTCAACCATTTGGTAAGGGTTGTCTTTGATGACGGTGAGGGTACTTTCTTGGTAGGTGTCGTAGATTTCCACCGCCAAGCGATTAGGGATCCCTAAGTCTGCTAGCTTGGCCAGCGCTTGTTCCAGACCGTAATTGACTTTAAGCGTTTGAACGAGGGCGAGGCGATTGGCTTTGGATAAGCCCTTAATCCCTTCCAGTTTTTCAGGATGGTTGAGTATTTCATCAATGGGATTTTCAGAGGAGTAAATTTCTAGAATTCGCTTGGCCGTTTGTTGGCCAACTCCTTTAAATTGGGGACCAGAGAAAAACTTGACCAAACCTTGAGGACTAGGTTTTTCACGTTCGTATCGGCTAGTATTGACCTGCTCGCCGTAGCGAGGGTGTTGGACCAATTGCCCATAGAAGCGATAAGAACTCCCCTCTACAATAGTCGCAAAGGTACCAGTGATAATGACTTCGGATGCAGAATAGTCAGAATCCGTTTCATCCAGATCTACCAAAAGGATTTTAAAGTAGTTGTTTTGGTTTTCAAAAATAATTCGCTCCACACGACCAGAGAAATAATGTTCCATCAGAATTCCTTTCTAAATGAAATAAGGAGATTGAGACTTTATGGGTCCCAACCTCCTTAGAAGTACATGTTTATCTCCTTCCTAAAGCAAGGAGGAAGTTTTACTCGTGGAGAAGTTTAAAGCTGTTAAAAGGCCAAAAGCGTAGGACTACTTCACCTTTGATTTGGTCTGCTTTAAAGGTGCCGACGTCGCGACTGTCTTTGGAGACAATCCGATCATCCCCTAGGAGGTAATACTCTCCTTCTGGGACGGTTACGCTAAAGTCTGTCTGGCCATCCCGGTTTGCGGTAAAGGCAGGAGAGGCTTGGGCCAGTGATTGGAAGTACTTACTATAGGAGTAAGTGTTTTGAAGCTTGTCAGCCTGGAAGGCAGCCTTGTAATCGGCTAAATAGGTTTCTTCAACTTCCTCACCGTTTACATAAAGGGTGTCCTGCTTAAATTCGATTTGATCGCCGGGCATCCCAATGACCCGCTTCACAATTTGCTTTTCTTTGCCATTGTCATCGGTCTCTGTCGCAACCACGATATCATAGCGGTCAATTTGATTCTGGTTGAAAACAATCAGATGTTGACCTTCAGCTAGAGTAGGATCCATAGAGTGTCCTTCGACCCGGACCGCTTCCCAGAAAATAAGGCGGGAGACGAGGATTCCACCAATTAAGAGGAAAAAGACGAGGGTATCGATCAGTTGCCGTAATCGGCTGTTTTTTTGCTTTTTGTTCTTTTCAGCTCTACTTGCCATAGTCATCCTTTCTTGCGTAAGCCTTGTCAACCATGATCTGACAAGACGCCATTCTTCGTACCTAGGTAGGCAACACCTATTGTACCATATTTATCATATATTACGCGAGAAGAACCAAAGTCCTTTTTATTTGAAAAAACAGAAGACTTTCTGATTGGCAACAGCAGGAGCTCGAGCTTCCACGACAAACGCATGAGAGATTTTTAGCGAGAAAATAGAGTTTTCTGTATTTCAATGTTCAGGATTTTCACAATAAAAAATAATCCTTTTTGGAATCTTCTATAGGAGAATCGCTAAAGTTACTAAATTTAAACTGTGTTATAATTCGGAAATTACTGTTTCATGCGTTTGTCGTGCGAGGCTTCCTTTGAAAATGACAAGCTACCGCCTTTCTGCTATAATTGAGGGAAAGGTGATATTATGGCAAATTTAAATCGATATAAATTTTCTTTTGGAAAGAAAACCCTAACGTTAACAACTGAATACGACAATCTCTTTATGGAAGAAATTGAACGGTTGGCTCAGGAGAAATACCAGGCTCTCAAGACTCAGATGCCGAATGCTGATGACGAGACCCTGGCCTTGCTTTTGGCTATTAATACCCTCTCTGTCCAGTTGAATCGAGAGATGGAGTGGGCCAAGCAGAACCAGGAAGAAGACAAATAGAGGTCAACTATGCTCGATATTGTCATTTTATTGGTTCTGATTTGGAATGTCTATCTAGGATTTCAGCGAGGACTAGCCTCTCAGCTGGGACAGACGATTCTTTTTGCAATAGCTTTCCTTGTAGCTTCTTTTACCTATAGTGGGGTGGCAGATGTCCTCAGTCTCTGGATTCCCTATGCCAACCCGGTGCGGGGGAGTCAGGCCCTCTTTTTTGAGTCCGCCATTTTATTTGACTTAGACCGCGTTTTCTATAGTGGTCTTGGCTTTTTACTTGTCTTTATCTTGGTTTGGATTGTAGGCCGTATCTTAGCAACTTTTTTGGTCTTTTCACCCTGGAAACGGACCTGGGACGGTTTGCCAGCCTCTCTTATCTCAAGTGGCCTCTCCCTTCTCCTGTCCTGGTATCGGATTGAAATGCTCATTTTTATCCTCGCGACAATCCCTCTCCCCATTATCCAGGACAGCCTTAGTTCCAGTTTCCTCGTTCAATTTATGATGAACCTTTCCCCCTTTAGCCAACTAGCCCTTCGCCCCCTTTGGGTAGGTCGTGTCTTGGGAGGAATGTAAACCGTTTGTAAGAGTTTGGCGACCCTGTCGCAGACTCTTTCTTTTTTAGATTTTTCGGAGAAAAAATGAATAATAAAATATATGAAAGTTTAGAGTTTCCAGAAGTCAAAAGCGCTTTTGCCCCCTATCTTCGAACGGTAGAAGGGCAGAAAACCTTGGCCAATCTGGAACCTATGACCGATGTTAAAGAAATCCAGCGAGCCTTTGATCAGTTGGGAGATATGCAGGAGCTCGGAAGAGCAGGTCAGACCATGCCCATAACCAATCTAGGCGATTTGACCCCAACACTGAAACGTTTGCAGCTGGAAGCGGAATTAAATCTGGATGATTTCCAGGACATTAAGACCCTACTAAGGGCGAGTCAACTTCTGAAGGAATTCTACTTGGATTTAGAGGATGTCCGTCTTCCCAATTTGGCGGTCTATTTTGAAAATCTAGAGATTTTCCCACAATTTCAAGGGGCCCTGCAGGCTATTGCAGACAATGGTACGATTGAGGATTTTGCTAGTGAAGACTTGATGCGAATCCGTCGTCGCTTGAAACAGGCAGATCGAGAACTTCGGCAAACCATGCAAGAGCTCTTGAAGAAAAAAGCGGATTACCTAGCTGATCCTCTCTTTGCCAGTCGGAACGGTCGCAATGTCTTACCAGTCAAACAGAGTTTTCGCAACCGCGTTCAAGGGATTGTGCAAGACATCTCGGCTACGGGGAGCACGGTTTACATTGAACCCCGTGAATTGATTCAGATTAATGAAGGAATTGCCAGTTTAGAAGCGGAAGAGCGCTATGAGATTCGTCGAATCCTGCGAGAACTGGCTAATCTACTTCGGCCCCAAGTTCAAGCCCTTCAAAACAACCATTGGCTTCTGGGACATTTTGATTTCTTGGCCGCAAAATACCAGTATATGCGAGATCGTCAGGCACATATTCCAAATATCTCTACCCAGAATGATATCCGCTTGCTCCAGCTTCGTCATCCTCTATTAGAGCAGCCGGTGGCCAATGATTTGCATTTTGGCAAAGATTTGACCAGTATTGTGATGACAGGGCCTAACACAGGGGGGAAAACCCTGATGCTCAAAACCCTAGGCTTGGCTCAGCTTATGGGACAGGCGGGTCTGCCTATTTTAGCTGCTGAAGGTAGTCAAATTGGTCTGTTTGATGAAGTGTTTGCGGACATCGGTGATGAGCAGTCCATTGAGCAAAGTCTCTCAACTTTCTCTAGCCATATGACCAACATTATCCAGATTCTCCAGCAGGCTGGTCCTTTCTCCCTCGTTCTTTTTGATGAACTTGGAGCAGGTACGGATCCGCAGGAAGGAGCGGCACTGGCTATCTCAATTTTAGAAGATCTCCGCTTGCGGGGCATTAAGACCATGGCGACCACCCACTACCCAGAGCTCAAGGCTTATGGGATTGAGACGGATGCAGTTGAAAATGCCAGCATGGAATTTGATACGGTGAGTTTGCGGCCCACCTATCGTTTTATGCAAGGTGTTCCGGGGCGGTCCAATGCCTTTGAAATCGCAAGACGTTTAGGCTTGGCAGAAGTCATCGTGACTCAGGCAGAAGGTCAGATGGACCAAGACCAGGATGTTTCCCGCATTATTCAACGTTTGGAAGAGCAAACGCTAGAGAGCCGCAAACGGCTGGAAGGGATTCGGGAGTTGGAGCAGGAAAACCACAAGCTCAATCGGGCCTTGAAAAAGCTCTATGCTGAGTTGGAACGCGGCCAGGAAGCTGAACTCAATGCTGCTCGCCAAGAGGCACAGGTGATTGTCGCTAAAGCTACTGAAGAGAGTGATCAGATTCTGAAAAACTTGCAGGCAGGAGCTCAGTTGAAACCCCATCAAGTGATTGAAGCCAAGGCCAAACTAAAAGAACTTGCCCCAGCAACCGTTGATTTATCTAAAAACAGGGTGCTCAATCGGGCCAAAAAGAAAAAAGCTCCTAAGGTAGGCATGGAAATTCTCGTTAGCCAGTATGGTCAACGTGGTAATTTGGTTCGTCAATTGAAAGATGGTCGTTGGGAAGCCCAGGTTGGTCTGATGAAAATGACTTTAAAGGAAGATGAGTTTGAGGCTGTCCAAAAAGAAGCTAGCCCAGATAAACCCAAGTCTAAGAAAGTGTCGACAGTTAAACGGACTAAAAGTCAAGGAGCTAAGGCTCGTTTGGACTTACGTGGGAAACGCTATGAGGAAGCTATGGAAGAACTGGATGCCTTTATTGACCAAGCTTTGCTGAATAATCTGGCTCAGGTCGATATTATCCACGGAATTGGGACTGGCGTTATCCGAGAGGGTGTGCAAAATTACCTTCGCCGGAATAAACAGGTCAAGTCCTTTGCATACGCGCCACAAAACGCTGGAGGATCTGGTGCCACTATTGCCATTTTTAAATAAGGCATGCCGTAGCAAATTCTGTCATTATTTTACAAATTGGTGTAAACTAATACTAAGAAAGAAAAAGGAGCGATTGATATGGTACAAAGTGTGACCGACGCAAATTTCGTAGAAGAGACTAAAGAAGGTCTTGTGTTAATTGATTTCTGGGCTACTTGGTGTGGTCCTTGCCGCATGCAGGCTCCAATCTTGGAACAGTTGGCGGGTGAAGTCGATGAATCTGAGTTGAAGATTGTGAAGATGGATGTGGATGAAAATCCAGCTACTGCGCGTGAATTTGGCATTATGTCTATTCCAACCTTGATGTTTAAGAAGGACGGAGAGGTTGTGAAGCAAGTAGCTGGAGTACACACCAAAGATCAAATCAAAGAAATTGTTGCTTCCCTTTAATGGGGAATTGGAAAGGCCTGAGTCAGTAATGTATCAGGCCTTTTGCGCGCTTTTTACAATCGGGTTACATTTATAAAGCTGGTTAGTGTAAAATAATTCTCGGTAGCCGATTGAAAAAATAAAAAAGTCCTATATCCTAGGAAGTGCAAAATCAACCCGAAAGGATATAGAACCTATGACTATTGTATCAGAGATTTTCGAGAAATTAAAGGACTGTCAAAATTTATCCGAAGTTGAGGA
>NZ_JADXDQ010000026.1:0-24930 GCF_015831295.1 Streptococcus sp. NLN64 | reverse complement strand
AAGCGGATAAAGCTAAAGAAGCAGTCGATGCAGCAGAGACAGCAGATGCAGTAACAGAAGCAAAAGATTCTGGAGTTAAATCTGTAGAAGATGTTGAAGTACCATCGAAAGATCCAGTAGCGGAAGCGAAGGAAGACGCTAAGAAAGCAATCGAAGAAGCCTTGGCAGAGAAAGAAGCAGCGATTGACGCATCAGACGCAACTGATGAAGAAAAAGCAGCAGCTAAGGAAGCAGCAAAAGCAGAAGCGGATAAAGCTAAAGAAGCAGTCGATGCAGCAGAGACAGCAGATGCAGTAACAGAAGCAAAAGATTCTGGAGTTAAATCTGTAGAAGATGTTGAAGTACCATCTAAAGATGAAGTTGCAGCAGCTAAAGAAGACGCTAAGAAAGCAATCGAAGAAGCCTTGGCAGAGAAAGAAGCAGCGATTGACGCATCAGACGCAACTGATGAAGAAAAAGCAGCAGCTAAGGAAGCAGCAAAAGCAGAAGCGGATAAAGCTAAAGAAGCAGTCGATGCAGCAGAGACAGCAGATGCAGTAACAGAAGCGAAAGATTCTGGTGTTAAGGAAGTTGAAGCTGTACGGGTACCTGCTAAGAAGATTGGTGAAGGCACTGAATATGATAAACCGACATTTGATCTTGAAGGATGGATGAAAGCTCAGAAAGCCGCCAAGGATGCGATTGATGCAGCTGCGGAAGCTAAGAATGCAGCTATCGATGCTTCTGGTGCGACCGATGAAGAAAAAGCAGCAGCCAAAGCTAAGGTAGCGGAAGAAGTTGCGAAAGCAAAAGCGGCAATTGATCAAGCAGCTAGCGTAGACGCAATCAACACTACAAAGGACGAAGGTGTGAAATCTGTTTCAGCTGTTGAAGTACCATCTAAAGATGAAGTTGCAGCAGCTAAAGAAGACGCTAAGAAAGCGATCGATGAAGCAGCAGCAGCGAAGAAAGCAGAAATTGATGCACGCGCTGATTTGACAACTGCAGAAAAAGCAGCGGCTAAGTCAGCAGTGGATGCAGAATCAGCTACAGCGAAGTCTGTAATTGATCAAGCCGCAGATGTGAATGCTGTTAACAAGGCTAAAGACACAGGAATTTCTGCTATCAATGCAGTAGATCCAGTAGCAATGGCGAAAGCAGCGGCTAAAGAAGCGATTGATCAAGCAGTTGCAGCTAAAAATGCAGCGATTGATGCATCAAGTGCCACAGCGGCTGAGAAAGCGGCAGCGAAAGCTAAAGTAGCGGCGGAAGCAGCTAAAGCTAAAGCAGCCATCGATGCAGCACCAAGTCTTTCAGCGATTGATCAAGCCAAAGATGCTGGCATCGCAGCTATTGCAGCCGTGAAAGTTTCTTCAGCAGTTTCATCTGTTGAGCAAGCTAAGGATGAGGCTAAGAAAGCGATCGACGCAGCTGCGGAAGCTAAGAATGCAGCGATTGATGCATCAAGTGGAACAGCAGCTGAGAAAGCGGCAGCCAAAGCTAAAGTAGCTGAGGAAGTAGCTAAAGCCAAAGCAGCGATCGATGCGGCAAGTGATGTAGCAGGTGTGTCAGCAGCGATGGAAGCTGGACTAGTAGCGATTGCTTCTGTTCAAGTTCCAGGTCAAGCTGGTCAAAGTGCTCCGTCAACTCGTCCAGTACCTGCTAAGGGTGATTCTCCAATTAAACAAGTGGAGCAAGGAACTCTACCTAACACTGGTAGTCAAGAAAACGGAGTAGCCGTTGCTCTTGGTCTCGGTTTGATTGGTACCCTAGGTTTGGTACAATCCAAACGTCGGAAACGTCGTTAAGATGTTGCAAAATAGGATTTCTGACTCTGTTAGAGAAATAGTGAAATCCAGAATGAAGGGGAGGGAAACCTCCTCTTTTTTGCTCTTATTCAAGTTGGTTTTTTTCAGTAGGTCTTAATGTAATAGGGGACTTTGTCAAGCCCGTAGAATTGCTATTTTTGAGTGTATTTCGTAAAAGACCAGTTTTTTGCGGAGTTTCTTGAGTTGACTTAGGAAACGCTTTCATTTACCATAGATATATAGTTTCATTATCTATGGAGGTGTTAGGAATGAAATCATTTGAGAAAAATCAAAAATTCTCACTTCGAAAATACTCTGTTGGTTTGGTATCTGTGATGGTTGGTTTGACCTTCGTCACTGCAAATCCCGTATCAGCAAATGGCCAGCAGGATGGAGGAGAGAGTGGAAATATTGAGCAATCCATTCCGGATCTAGTTGAGGGGACGGTTGTTGAACTGGATAGGGAAGCAGAGCCGGTCGCAACTGCTGATGACAGCAAACTTGAGCTTGAACAGCCTGAACAACCTGAACAGCAAAATCCAGATGTGCCTGTAGTTGAAGAAGCTGCTTCTTTGGACCAGGCAGATAAAGTGGCTCCAGTAGAAGCACAGCCTCGTTCACGAAGAGTGGCGAGATCCCTACAGGATGAGGGGGAATTGATTCCCCATACTAATGAAACGCGCACAATCTATGAAGGGCCATGGGAAAATTTTGGAGATTCTCATGGGAGTGTTTCTGGCAGTGTCCATATTCCTTTTGTAGGGAACCGTGTAGAAATCTACGGTGACCAGTTCCAAGGGGGAGCTCAAATTTCCATTGCAGTAGATGGTCGGCAGGTTGCAGTTGTCAATACAGATGGTCCGCAAGAATTAGCGAAATTACTCTATACAATTGAGAATTTAGAGCTCAAAGAGCAGACCTTGACCATTCAGCCCATTAATAATCTCTACTATTCACATGTAGGAGTTAAGATTTTTACAGATGAGCAGGTTCCGCAGGAAGAAGGAATTCATGCGGTTTATGGAAGTATTAACCAGCATACCAAGCAAGGGGAGTACTCGCAATTCCTTCGGCAGGACCCGCAAGATCAGGTAGTTTCTCGCCTTTGGTTAGGGGATCAGGATAACCGAAAATTGGTTATTGTGAATAAGAACCAAGACTTGAAAAATGCCCGAATCCAGGTCAGTGATTTTGTCGGTGAGGGCGGTGTTATTCCAGCCTCTGCTCTCAAATCCTTCTTTATTAAAGAGACCGAGGGACACATTGGACGCGGTTTTGTTTATGGAAAACTCCCTGGGCCAGAGGTGCCACGTGAAAATATTCCGGATGTATTGGATAAGGCTACCCAAGTGGATGTGGCTCGTGGTCAGCTTCAACCGGTTTGGCTGCAGTTAACCTTGCCTGAAGGGGTTCAACCAGGCAAGTACAAGGGGACTGTTCGTGTGCTAGCGGATAACCTCCAGGAGACGGTTGAGCTCGATTACCATGTACAAGTGCTGGACTTGAAGGCAGATGGAAAAAAACGATTCAGTATGGATCTCTGGCAGTATCCGTTTACGACCGCTCGTTATTTTGGTCTGAGTCAGGATGAATGGTTTGGGGATCGCCATTTAGAGTTGTTGCGGAAGGAACTATCGGAGTATGTCAAAGTTGGGGGCAGCTCGATTACGACCACTATTTCCGAGGACCCGTGGAACTCCCAAACTTATGATGCCTATCCAAGTATGGTTAAATGGACCAAGAAGGCGGATCAGACTTTTAGTTTTGACTTTACGAATTTTGATAAATATGTTGACTTAGCCCTTTCACTAGGGATTGATCAGCAGATCAAGTCCTTCTCGCTAACTCCTTGGGATAATCAAGTTGCTTACTTTGACGAAGCTAGCAATCAAATGGAGAAGGTCAAGTTACCAACCGGTAGTGCCGAATGGAAGAACATTTGGGGACAATTTTTGACCGCTTATATTCAGCATTTGGATCAAAAATCTTGGTTTGACAAAGCCTTCCTCTCCATGGATGAGCGTCCAATTGCGGATATGGAGCATGTTCTTGAATTGGTCAATCAATTTAAGAATAAAGAAGGAAAACGGCTAAAACTCAGTGCAGCCATGAATTACTCTGCCGAAAAGGCCGACATCCTGAATCATATTGAGGATATTTCCATCAATCTAGCCCATATTCAGGATCCAGATTTAGTACGGCAACTGGCGGAAGACCGTCGACAGAAGGGCTTTACTACAACACTTTACACTGCAGTTGGTGACTATCCGAACTCAGTAGCTCGTAGTGCTCCAGTAGAAAGTGCTTGGACCCTTTGGTATGCGGCATCACTAGGTTTAGATGGCTATCTTCGTTGGGCTTATGATGCCTGGGTGAAGGATCCGCTTAAAAATATTGATCACTGGTGGTGGGAAAGTGGGGATCCATTCCTTGTTTACCCAGGGGATAAGGGTGGCGATGAAACCCCAAGAACCAGCCCTCGTTTTGAGCACTTGAAAGCAGCGAAGGCCCAAATTGAAAAATTAGCCTACATCAAGACGCTATCTCCGGAAGCAGCTCAAGATGTAGAAAAACTCCTATCTTCTGTAAAGCGGGAATATGGAAGAACCAATGCTTATCATGCGACAGAATCTACCGGTCATCAGCAAGATGCCCGTGTGGAGGCTGAAGTCAATCGTCTCAATCTGGCTGCCGATAGTTTAGCGGTCAAATACGCTAGCCTAATAACACCTGGAGCGCAGATAGCAGAACGTGGTTTGTCAGAGAATTATGTCCCTCGGATTGAAACACAGGCTATTCCAGGATCCCTTCAAGAAGGGCCAGAGAATGCTGTTGAAAATGTTTTGGATGGAGATCCATCTACAATTTGGCATAGTTCCTGGGATGGTAGCCCACGTAAAGACCTTTGGGTAACGATCGATGCTGGCAAGGTTCGTACGTTAGATGGCTTAGCCTACTGGGGTCGGTCTGATGGCGGCAGCAATGGTAAGGTTCAAACTTACGAAATTTACACAAGTCTGGATAATCAATCCTGGGATTTAGCAGGTTCTGGTAGCTTTAACAATACAGGTGACTGGGAAGAAGTCTCCTTTAAACCAACAGCAGCTCGCTATGTGAAGCTAAAAGCTCTGCAGACTGTTGGTGACAGTGGTCGTGCCAATACCTTTATGGCAGCAAGTGAGCTACGAGTGCGCGAAGATAAGACCACAGATCCAGTGGCTCTAGCAGCGAAAGAGCAAGAAGAACGTTTGGCTCTGAAGAAAGTACTCTCTATTGATGCAGGGCGGAAGTACTTCTCTGTAGCTCAACTCAAAGATCTAATGGATGCGGCTAGTCAGCATGGCTATACAGACTTCCACCTCCTGCTAGGAAATGATGGTCTCCGTTTCCTTCTGGACGATATGAGTTTGACTGTCAATGGCCACTCTTATTCTAGTCAAGAGGTCAAAGATGCTATCCAAGTTGGAAATGATCATTACTACAAGGATCCAAATGGTTCGGCTTTGTCCCAAAATGAAATGGATGAGTTGCTGAATTATGCTAAGATGCGCAATCTAAAGGTTATCCCAGTAATCAATAGTCCGGGACATATGGATGCTATCTTGGTGGCGATGACGGAATTGGGGATTGATCATCCGAATTTCCAATTTGATGGACTTTCTTCAGAGAGAACGGTGGACATCACCAATGAGGAAGCAGTTGCGTTCACCAAAGCTCTCATTGATAAATATGCTGCCTACTTCAGTGGTAAAGTGGAGATCTTTAATATTGGTTTGGATGAGTTTGCCAATGATGTAACAGATTCGGCGAAAGGTTGGCGGATTCTTCAAGGAGATCCATCTGTTGTGACCGGTAAGGACTATCCAAAGGACGGCTACAAACGGTTTGTGGATTATGCCAATGATTTAGCAAGGATTGTTAAGAGCCATGGGCTCCAACCAATGGCCTTTAATGATGGTATCTACTATAATCAAGAAGAAGGTGCCGGTCAATTCGATAAGGACATTATTGTGTCTATGTGGACTGGTGGATGGAATGGCTATGACGTCGCTTCCTCTAAATTCTTATCAGACAAAGGGCATGCTATTCTGAATACCAATGATGCTTGGTATTATATCGTTGGTCGTGATAATGCTAATGGAGGATGGTATAACTTAGACCAAGCCTTAGAAGGAGTTGAGAACGCTCACCTCAATGCAATTCCAAAAACTGAGGGAGCAGATGTTCCAAGTATCGGTAGTATGGTGGCCATTTGGGCAGATGATCCAAGCCGTGAGTACAAACCAGAATTGGCCAAACAACTCATCAAAGCCTTGGCGGACAAAAATCCAGCTTATTTCTTGGCGGATTACAGTGCCGCACAAGTCTTGTTATCTCAAGTACCAAAAGATTTATCCATCTACACGCCAGAAAGTCTAGCCAGCTTCAGACAAGCCTTTAAAGCAGTGAAGTGGAATCATCATAGAGGCGAGCAAGGACAATTAGATCAAGAATTGGCAAGTTTGTCTCAAGCTTTTGAGAACCTGGTCTTGAAACAAGGTAAGATACTTGAGAACGGCACTCGTAAAGACTTGCCAAACTACGACTTTGGCACCAGCGTAGGCGACGGCACCCGTAAAGACTTGCCAAGCTATGACTTCGGTACCAGCGTAGGCGACGGTACTCGTAAAGAGTTGCCAAGCTACGACTTTGGCACCAGCGTAGGCGACGGTACTCGTAAAGAGTTGCCAAGCTACGACTTTGGCACCATCGTAGGCGACGGCACCCGTAAAGACTTGCCAAGCTACGACTTTGGCACCAGCGTAGGCGACGGTACTCGTAAAGAGTTGCCAAGCTACGACTTCGGCACCAGCGTAGGCGACGGTACTCGTAAAGACTTGCCAAGCTACGACTTTGGCACCAGCGTAGGCGACGGTACTCGTAAAGAGTTGCCAAGCTACGACTTTGGTACCAGCGTAGGCGACGGCACTCGTAAAGACTTGCCAAGCTACGACTTTGGTACCAGCGTAGGCGACGGCACCCGTAAAGAGTTGCCAAGCTACGACTTTGGCACCATCGTAGGCGACGGTACTCGTAAAGACTTGCCAAGCTACGACTTTGGTACCAGCGTAGGCGACGGCACCCGTAAAGAGTTGCCAAGCTACGACTTTGGCACTAGCGTAGGCGACGGTACTCGTAAAGACTTGCCAAGCTACGACTTTGGTACCAGCGTAGGCGACGGCACCCGTAAAGAGTTGCCAAGCTACGACTTTGGCACCAGCGTAGGCGACGGTACTCGTCAGGATTTACCAAGTTTTGATCTGGACTCCTATAAGAAGAAGGATTTACAAAATCCAGACTTATCACTCTTGAACCAGGCTAAGCCTAAAGCTCCTCGTCCGATTGTTGTACAAAAAACAGACTTGCATATTCAACAAGTTGCGAACACCGGTATAGCCAAAGAAGATGTGAAGAACAATACTGAAGCTAGGAAACACCCAGAGTCTCTTCCAAAAACTGGATCAGATGCTGGTTATGTACTCAGTGTGGCAGGACTAGCCATGTTGACGACTCTTGGTGGAGTGAAAGCGAGACGGAAAAAATAGCCCTCAATGGCTTCTAATACTCGAAACAGTTCGAAATCTGAAAAGGCAATCCGATGAAGACAGAACTTAGGGTTCGGCGAAGAGGATTAACACATTCAGATTTTGAAATGTAATGAGTATAACCTTCTTCACTTACTAAAACAATAACAAACCTTTGAAAGCCCCTCGGACATTTTACCGAGGGGCTTATCTTTTGTGGAGTTGAGGATAGGGCTTCCCAGAAGGAGGACGGTAAAGCACATCACCTCCGTTTTTGAAAATTGCAAAACAACAGAAGTGATACGTTCCGTGTTGAGGAGACAGTTGAATTAAGCTGAACTTTAATACTGTCTACTCAAGTAGGACTATATCATCTTTACTGGGAATTTTCATGTTCTAAAAGCCAGATTTTTCGCTCGATTCCACCGGCATAACCAGTTAGGGAACCATCATGACCCAAAATTCGGTGACAAGGGATGATGAGGCTAATGGGGTTGTGGCCAACTGCTCCGCCGATAGCACGTGGAGAGGTGGGGCGACCGTTTTTGCGCTCAAACGCCATCGCCAGGTCGAGATAGCTTCGGGTTTGTCCATAGGGGATTTCCAAGAGGAGGTCTAAAATCTGTTGTCGGTAAACAGTAACTTCGGGTTTTAAGGGAAGCACGTGTGGCTGTGGATTTTCACCGGCAAAATAGGACTGCAACCAGTCTTTACTTTGTCCCAGAATAGCATTGTTTCCTTTGGGGATGCTATCTAGATCATAGCCTGCTCCGAAGTAGGATTGGTCTTGAAACCAGACACCATGGAGGGCTTTATCGTCTGCAAGTAGAATGAGTTTTCCTAGTGGAGAGTGGAATTCTGTTTGTTGGAGCATGGTTCACCTTTTGATAATGGAATCGAAAGTTTTCAGGATATTATAGTCTTTTAGTTTGCTTTTAGTACAAGGCAGCGAGTCGTATACAGTACTGAAGTACGGCAAGACGAGCTAACACAGTAATAAAAGATAAACTAAAAGAGTATAACAGATAAAAATCTATTATTTTTAAGAGAAATGATGAGTTCAAGGAAATAAATAGTTGACTTAAAGAACTTGGAGCTTTTCTTTTAGGGCTTCCGTTAGCACATGTGAAAAGTTAATTCCATTTTCAATTGCGAGTTTATTGATGTATAGTCTTTTAGTTTACTTTTAGTACAAGGCAGCGATCCGTAGACAGTACTGAAGTACGTCCAGACGAGCTAACACAGTAATAAAAGATAAACTAAAAGAGTATAACTGGGATAGTCAAAGTTTTTTTAACAGGCTTACCAAAGTGTTTTTCTCTAGCAAGTTCTAAGTTAATCGAGATTGGAACAATAAACCGATTTGGAAAACGTTCTTGGATTACCTCTAAAGTAGAAGCAAGTGGAAAGGCTTCCCCCGCTTCTTCAGCAAGAAGTAGCCAACCTTCCAAGAGATCTTGGGCCATAAAGAGTGCTTCCTGCATATCAAATCCAGAACTATAGGTACCTTTAAATCTGGGAAGGAGATGTGGATTCCATCTACATCGAAATCAAAAATTGCATAATAGAGAAACAGATGGATACCTTCATTCAAATCAGACTCACTTAGTATAACTGTAGATAATTTGTATTAGGAAGTCAAATAAAAACTTACTCTAAATGAACCCCTAGATAAGATAAGCTCATAGCCAGTTCGGTTTCTGCTATAATGGGGTGAGATAGTCTTTTAGCTTGTTTTTAGCACAAGGCAGTGAGTCGTAGACAGCTCAAAATCTCCTGTAGAGATTTTGAGTGGCTGATAAAACTTTCGAAGAAAGTTTCAAATAGGTACGGCAAGACGACCTAACACAGTAATAAAAGATAAACTAAAAGAGTATAAGGAATAGAAAGGCGATGTTATGACCCATACCATTCAATACCAATTGTCAGGCGAATTCTCCCCACCAAAGGAAATCTACCTTCTGAGCCAGTCTCCAAGGCGACGAGAACTGTTGGATTTTCTTTCTCCAAAAATTGTCGGGGTAGACGTGGATGAAAGAGCTGTCGAGGAAGCCTCCATGGAAATATTTAAAGAACTTCCCTTCTTGGAGCGGGCAGGAAAAACTTGTTGTGATTTGGCTTTAGCCAAAGCACGAGCTGTTGAGGTGGAGGATCCGGCGGTTTTAAGCATTGCTGCTGATACTATGGTTGTTTTTGGAGAAACGATTTATAATAAACTTCGTGACCGTGAGGAAGCTGAGACCATGTTTCGCTCTTATATTGGGCAAACCCACCAGGTTGTAACAGGGGTTTGTCTGAAACAAGGGGATTCCCTAGATGTTTTCTATACGGTAGCGGACATTCGCTTTGTAGACTATTATCCAGAATTAGAACCGGTCATTCAAGCCTATCTAACTTCTGAATCGCCAATGGATAAGGCGGGAGCCTATGGTTTTCAGGATTTGGATCCCCGGTTCATTGAATATGTGGCTGGAGATGTGAATACCATCATTGGTCTACCGGTAGCGGAGACAGCTAAGCGAATTGCAGCTATGGGGAGTGTGATATGAAGCGATTAAATATCTTGATTACAATCCTCCAGCATACCGGATTTATGAAATTTGCCTTGTCTTTTGCCGGATTTTTATTCATGGTTGGGTCACTCTTAACGGTGGTGGAACCTGGAATCCTATCATTTTGGGATGGAGTCTGGTTTGCCTTTGTGACCTCCACAACTGTCGGATATGGTGATTACCAAGCCGTTACTTTTTTGGGACGCTGGTTGTGTGTGTTTTTGACGGTTTATGGAATGATTTTCTTTGCCGCCCTATCGGGTGTAGTCATTAACTACTATACGGAATTGCGAAAAGAGGCGAAGGAGCGTGACAGATAAGGATTTTTTGTGAGCAAAAAAGGGCCTTGTTGAGGCCCTTTCTTTAGATAAAATAGATCTTATGCGGATCATTGGATTCACGATGATTTTTCATGTAAAAACGAATGAAATGAGTCCAGATAAGGAAGATGGTTGCTGTGGTAATGACGGTAACTGTGAGCGGTGAGCTGGCAAAGATGAGGCTCCCAAGAAGTCCTAGTCCGAACAGGCTCCAATAGGTGATTTGGTAGGAGCGAGTCCACTTGTAGGCAGGCTTATTGTAAACCCCATTTAATATGATGGCCAGGAGGAAGGCGAAAAGCCCACTATAGAGGAAACCAACGACGAAGAGGTGATTGGCTTCGTGTTCACTGAGGAAGGTCATGGAAACAGTAATCATGAGAATTCCAGCAAAGATGAGATAATGGCTGTAAATGAGACGCATACCTAGGGTATTGAGACTTTCATCCAAGACGTGATCGAATTCACCGAAATAGAGTAAGAAGAGCAGAACCACGATAAGCAGGAAAAAGATGGAATGGGCTCCGAATGTATCAGCCTGGAAGAAGGAGGCCACTCCAACAATCATTTCTCCAAAAGAAATAATAACGAGGAGGGAAATTCGCTCTACGAGATGGGGAAAATTGATGGGAATAAGCCCCATGGGTTTTCGGTAGGCAATTGGCATAAGGAAGGAAGCCATGATAGAAGCAAAGTAAACCCAAATTCCATATTGATAGGGAAGTAAACCCGCAATGAGCACACCGATGGTTCGAACGGCTAGTATTTTTAAAAAGGCACCGATGAGTTCACGTTCTTCTTGAGTTTTACTCTGTCTAAATTGAACAGCGTATTGAAGGAGAAGGGTGCCCGATAGAAGAGCAAAAATAAGATCGAATACATGGAAATTACTCTGCCAGTCCAAGGTAAAATAATTGGAAATCAGCATCATTAGTCCCATATCTACAAACATGATACTCATATTAAACAAGGAATTTTTCCCAAAACGATTGGTAAACATGGTTTGAATCATCCAAGTATTGACCAGTAAGAGTAGGCAGGTTAAAAAAGAGAAAAAGTGGAAGGGAGGCAAAACTCCTTCTTCCAAATGGTGGATAAGTCCAGTGGTTTTGGAAATGGCATAAACAAAAACGAGGTCGTAGAAGAGTTCGGTGAACTCAACCCGCTTGTGTTGAACGATTGAAGACATTGTGTTTCCTTTCTATGATTCGTAGGTGATAATGGTTAGTTGACCTTGGTCATATTCGGCCAAGAAGATTTGAGAGGTTTCCTCATACCCAAGGACCCCTAGTTGTTCCTGCAGCCATTCAGGGTTCTTGTCCAACAATTCCAAGATGTCGACTTGGACAACACCATCTGTAATGACCGGATACTTGGGGTTGGCTTCTCCAGCTTGGACGACAATGAGTTGGCCATTTTGTTCCAAAACAGCTCTTTTGACATCGGCGATACGGAAAATCCCCTGACCACGCAGTTTTAAGGTCAAATCGGCAGCGGTAAGTCCTGCGGCTCGACAGGCTTCCACATCTACTTTTCCTTTTTGAATCAGGACCCGTGGTTGCCCATCGATGATTTGTTTAATGGTGTGGTTATGTGTCTTTAACCATTTGAGACTAAGGACTAAGATGGTCCAAATCATTAAAATGATGACATATTGGAGAAGGGTGATTGAAGGATTGTAAATAACCCCTCCGATGATTCCCCCCAACACATAGTTTTGTACCTGGTCCGTAGCAGAGTTGGGGGCCAGGTTACTTTTGCCAGAAATGTTGATTACCACAATTAAGGTTAATAAGCCAATGGCTAATTTAATCGTGGCATCTAAATAGAGTATATTCATTGGTTTACCTCCACTAGTTCTAAGTCAAAAGAGTGTAGGTCCATTTTTTCCAAGAGGTAAGTATCCGGTTCACTGCCGGAGATGGCTCGGTAGAATTGACCGTCTACATATAAGAGAGCCCCATTGGTCTCAGCAGAAGTGTTGACATAGACCTGATTGGGTTTGACCTTCAAATTCTCGGATACCTTTTCAATGAAATGGATTGAAGTTCGATACTGATTGTTGGCCTGACTGTTGGCCTGCAAACTTTCAAATCCAGATAAACCAGACACGAGTAGCGTCAAGCCTAGGATAATAACCAGTTCACGGTACTTGGAATCTCGTTTATCTCTGTAGGCCAGAAAAGCAGTGTAGCCCAGAATCAGTAATAAGGCTATCAAGAAAGCGGCTAGCAGCCAATTGTCTTGACGAATTTGATTCAAAACAAAGTCATAGGAATAGAACTTCATGAGGCTCCTTTCATAAATATACTCTTTTAGTTTATCTTTTATGACTGTGTTAGCTCGTCTTGCCGTACTTATTTGAAACTTTCTTCGAAAGTTTTATCAGCCACTCAAAATCTCTGCAGGAGATTTTGAGCTGTCTACGACTCGCTGCCTTGTGCTAAAAACAGGCTAAAAGACTATAATACTCATTACATTTCAAAATCCTTCTTATTTTAGCACACTTTTGAGTTCTGAAAAACCTCCTTTCCACGGAAAATGAAAGGAGGTTAAGAAATAGAATTACCAAGGAAGTCCTGCCGCAGCAATTTCTGCTTTGGATGCATATTGACCATTTGGACGATGCCAGCGACCGCGGGCATCTCTGGTATAGCCTCCTCCGGCAGAAACCTCTGGTGCTGTTTGGGCGGCAGCTTCGGCTTGTGCCTGTGCAGCAGCCTGAGCTTGAGCTTCAGCTTGAAGGCGGGCTTGTTCTTCTGCTTGAGCCTGAGCAGAAGCTTCCGCCTCGGCTTGGGCCCGGGCAGCTTCTTCGGATGCCCTCTGTTTATCAGCAGCTTGTTGGCTAGCAGAAGCAACAGTGTTAATGGCGGTACCACTCGTGTAGTCAATGTCTGCATTGGGTGACAGGTTGTCCAAGACAACTCGTGTGATTCCTGAAGCATCCTTGGTTTCTTTTCCACCAAGGGTGATGTCAAGTTTTTGACCTTTATCATCTAACCCCACATATTGGAGTTCGATTTGGCGAGGAATGAGTTCATCGCCAGTATAAATAGGTGTAACCTTGTAGTCTAACCAATAGTTGGGGTGGGTTGCTAACCAGGAATCCAGACGGTTTTCATAATAAAGCATACTGTCAGGATTTGACTCATCTGTTCCTTTGTAGTTACCAGTATTGAGCCAGGTTGTCATCGGAACTAGATTGCGACCTTCATCATTGAGACCACTAAATTGATACCCAATTAAATGCCCTCGATTCATGAGCCAAGCCTGTTGGCTACCGTCTCCAAAATAAAATTTATAGTTATGCCAGCCAACAGGGTCAAAGGTGATTTTGCCAGTTCGTTTTTTAGTCGGTTGATCCCCTTCCTTTAGTTGGATATGAGCTGCTTGTGCTCGACCGAGTGCATCCCAATCCTGAAGTTGAATTTGTTTCTCACCTTTGAAAGGCAATACGTCACTTGTTTCTTCGTCTGCATAGACGATAGTGGCCTGGACAGCTGCCAGTTCAGGATTACTTGGGGTGACTATTCCTAGCCCCAAACTTAGGCTAATTAGTAGGCTTAGTAGAATTAAAAAGCGATTCTTTTTCATCTGTCTCTCCTTATCTCATCCAAAGAAAGTCCATAAAAAGTGGAACTTGTTGGGCCCAGTCTCTTTCGGTATGCTGCCCATGTATTTGTGGGTGAAGATAGGTGGTAGCACCATGAAGCTGCAAGTTGGTCTCTAAATAAAGGTGAACTTGCGCACTGGGGCTTGCCCAAATTTCCTCTTCTTGTGTAAGGTCTAAACCAACTTCATTGGTTCCCCAACCCATGTAGACACGGGTATTGCTATCTAATTGATTTTGTTTCATTTCTTGATAAATGGGAGTAAAGATTGCTGAGGAGAGAGCGGCTGCCTTAGAGAAGACGGCATTGTAGCGGGTGATAGCATAGAGAGCCATGAGTCCTCCCATGGAGGAGCCTGCAATTCCGGTGTTTAAGCGATCAGGATAAGTCCGGTAGGTTTGGTCGATGACTGGTTTGACTTGATTGACCAACCATTGCATAGTGGTTTCTCCTCGTCCCTGGATAGGTCCTGCAAAGAATTCCCCTCCGATATCATAAGGAGAGTATTCCTCTAGGCGTTGGTTGCCTGCATGGCTAGGCTCAATCCCGACGACAATCATGTCCTTGTTCCAATGATCCAAGAACGTTTTTAATTGCCAAGATTCCCCGTAGGTTGCCTCTTGATCGTAAAAGAGGTTATGGCCATCAAAGAAGTACATAACCGGATAGCGGCTAACCTGGTTTTCATAATTGTCCGGAAGGTAGACCCGAACAGTACGATTCTCCCCAGTTGCGGGGAATTCTAGTTGGTGGTATACAATCATAACTCTTCCTTTCTTACAGTTGTAACCCCATTTTACCATGCAAAGACGAGGATAGTATCACTTTATCCGTCTTTTTTTCTTTTTTAAAAAAAGAAAAAGGGGTAGACTGATAGCAAGGAGGAAACAAGATGAAAAAAGTACTATTCTTAGATGTGGATGGGACCATTGTTGACTACCACAATCGGATTCCAGAGTCAGCCAAGGAAGCGATTCAAGCAGCCAGAGCAAAGGGACATTTGGTGATGGCGACAACCGGCAGAAGTCGAGCAGAAATGCAAGAAGAGCTCTGGGAAATGGGCTTGGATGGTATGATCGGGGGAAACGGTTCTTATGTCGAATTCCAGAATCAGGTCCTCATGCACCAGCTTATTCCGGCGGAGGATGCGAAAGCTGTTGTGGACTGGTTGGAGGAACGAGGCTTGGAATTTTTCTTGGAAAGCAATAACGGATTGTTTGCCAGTCGCAAGTTCCGAGAACGTGGGCGGAAGGTTCTTCAGTCTTATCTCATGACCAAGGGGAAAACAGCAGAAGAAGTGGCGAACCAAGAGGTGGAAGATGTCTTGCATGGCTTGGTCTTTGGCGGTGACCTCTATCGAGATGACCTCAATAAAATCAGTTTTATCCTCGATTTCTATCAGGATCACCTGGATTCTAAAGCTGCCTTCCCTCAATTAGAAGCCCACACCTGGGGTGGTCGTGGAGAAACAGCTCTTTTTGGTGATTTAGGGGTTAAGGATATCAATAAGGCGCGTGCAATGGATTTGCTTTTGGGGCACCTTGCGATGGATCGCAGCCAGACCATTGCCTTTGGCGATGCGAAAATTGATATTCCCATGTTGGAGTATGCAGCGATTGGAGTGGCCATGGGCAATGGCGGACCTGAAATCCTTGCTATGGCCGACCTCATTACAGAAGATGTGGAAGAAGATGGTCTCTATAAGGCGTTTGAAAAGCTCGATTTGCTGTAAGATACATTGGAAATATGCCATCACTGCCTACTCTGAATCTCACTGTAGGCTTTCTGGAGCAAAATAAAAATTGAGCCCCCTTGCGAAAGCGCCCCCAATTTGCTAGACTAGAAATAGGATTGTTACTGAAATGCAGGCAAAACCTAAGTCATCATCAGGAGTCTGGAGACAGGCCTCTTTGGTGATGGATTTAGGTTTTTTTGCATTAAAAAGGCTACATACTCTTTTAGTTTATCTTTTATTACTGTGTCAGCTCGTCTTGCCGTACTTCAGTACTGTCTACGACTCGCTGCCTTGTACTAAAAGTAAACTAAAAGACTATAAGAAGCTAGCGGGTACAGAGGTAGGGCATAATGAACATTGTAAAAGTCTATAACAACAACGTGGTCCAGGCTTTGGATTCACAAGATCGAGAAGTGATCGTCATGGGCAAAGGTTTAGGTTTTCAGAAAAAAGCAGGTCAAGAGTTGGACCTAGATAAGATTGAAAAAACATTTGTCCTCCAAGGGGATGGGACAGAGACAGATCTGTTCCACCTCTATAGTCGGATGCCAGCAGAGGAAGTAGACTTGGTAACGCAATTCCTTTCAAAGGCTGAAAGGATTCTAGGCACCAGTTATGAATTGTCACTTTATCTTAGCCTCGGGGATCATCTTCACTATGCTTTGGAACGAAGTCGTCAAGGAATCTCTATCGAAAATCCCCTAGCATGGGAAGTTCGAAAGTTTTATCCCCAAGAGTATCAACTTGGACTTGAAATAATCGGGGAAATCCGCGACAAATTAGGAATTCACATGGAGAAAAGTGAGGCTTCATCACTGGCCCTCCATCTGATCAATGCTCAAAAAAATAATACAGCTGGTCAGCGAAAAAACCAGGTGAACCGGATGGTTCATCAATTCTTAGACATCGTCCGTCTTCATTTTGGCTGGGCTGAATTTAGGGAAGACACTAGTTTTCATCGATTCGTCACCCATCTTTCTTACTTTGCCCAACGTGTCCTTCAGGGCCAAGTCGAAGGAAAAGACGATGCCTTTCTCTATCAACAAGTTCAGGCTAACTACCCACAAGCTTTTGCGGCTAGCGAGAAAATCAAAACCTTTGTAAAAGAGAGTTATGGTTTTGACATGTCCCTTGATGAGCAAGTCTACTTGACGATTCATATTCAACGGTTGATTAAATGAGAAAACCCAAGACCTGGTTTGAGGACTTGGGTTTTCTCATTTACGTTTATAGATATCTGATCGATGACCGATGTGAAGATTTAAGATGATAAATTGATCCTTATCAACAATAGTCAGAATTCTATAATTAGCTACTCGAAATCTGATATAACCAGTTACTTCGCCTGAAAGAGATTTTCCTGGGGTTGTTGGAAAATCAACATTGTGAAGATGTTTTTCAATCCATTTCAATACTAGTCGTTGGATGCTTCGATCCAGTTTTTCAAGATCGTTATGAAAGGATTCTGCAAATTCTACTGTATATTTAGCCATATCGTTCTAAAGTTTCTTCAAGTGAATAGGTCTTCTTTCCACTTGCAACCCAGTCTTTATAAGCGATGTCAGCAACAGCGATATCATACATATCCTCAATTTTTTCTAGAACTGCATCGCGAATAAAATCTGATTTTGTGATTTGCTGACCTTTTGCATACTCTTCGATGAGTCTTACAAGATCATCGTCAAGTCTGATAGCAATTGGAGTTGTTGAAGTTGCCATAAGATCTCCCTCCCATGTGTTTACTGTGTAAACAGTATAGCGCTAAAAATTTCAAAAATCAACGAAAAAACTTTTTAGAAAACGCTTGCAAAATGACAGGGTATTTGGTAGGATAGAATCATCAAAGGATTGTTACTGGGAAGCAGGCAAAACCTAAATATATACGAATGTGTCAGCGATAGCTCTTTTTGTCGTCGGCATGTCGGTATATGTTTAGGTTTTTTTGTTTGTTCCAGTCAGAAAGGAGCCTCTCATGGCAAAGGATTATAGTGAATTAGCCAAGGACATTGTGGAGCATGTCGGTGGTAAAGAAAATATCAGTGAACTCAAACACTGTATTACACGGTTACGGTTTACACTGAAAGATGAGGGAAAAGCAGATACGGATTACCTCAAAGCGCGTGATGGGATCGTGACCGTAGTGCAAGCAGGTGGTCAGTACCAGGTGGTTATTGGCAATCATGTTCCAGATGTCTATGTGGCAGTACAGACTGCTGCAGGAATTGTGGGAAATGGTAGCTTGGATATTGATGAAGGCGACAAAGTTAATGGGAATCTCTTCGAGCGATTTGTAGATCTGATTTCTGGTATTTTCCAACCCTTCTTAGGGGCCTTGGCGGCAGCTGGTATTATCAAAGGATTGGTCGCTGTTCTTGGTGCCAATGGCATGACTGCTGATAACAGTGCCTTATATGCCATTTTAAATGCAGCTGGAGATGGCTTCTTTCAGTACCTTCCACTCATCATTGCCTTGACATCTGCTCGGAAATTTAAGGTAAATGAATTTACAGCTTTTGCCATTGGAGCCGCCTTGGTCTATCCAAGTTTACCTGGAGCGGTCGAAGTTTTGACCGAGTCCGGGATGAACACTGTTTTTGGGATCCCATTCTCTCTTCCGACCGGAGGCTATTATTCAACTGTGATCCCCGCAATTCTTGCAGTCTGGGTAGCCTCCTATATTGAGAGAGGAGCAAGAAAAGTGATCCCTGATGTGGTGAAACTTTTCTTGGTTCCTCTAGCGACCATCCTGCTAGCAGTTCCGATTACCTTCCTGCTTGTAGGACCAATTGGGAATCTCATTTCAGATGGTTTGAGCCTATTTTTCCAATACATTATGGGAATCAGTCCTATTCTTTATGGAGTTGTCCTCGGAGGGCTCTGGCAAGTTATGGTTATGTTTGGAATGCATTGGGCCATTGTCCCATTGGCGATTGTGGAAACTGCCAGTCAAGGATTTTCAGCCATTCTGATTCCAGCAATGTTCCCAAGCTTTACCCAAGTTGGTGTTCTTTTGGCTATTATGCTGAAAACCAAAGAATCTAAGGTTAAAACTCTTTCTATGCCAGCCTTTATCTCTGCTATTTTTGGGGTGACAGAACCGGCTATTTATGGGATTACCCTTCCAATGCGGACCCCATTTATTGTCAGCTGTATCACCAGTGCTCTAATCGGTGGCTATGTGATGTTTGCAGGGGTTGTTGGATACTCCGTCGGTGGTTTAGGAGTTTTCCTTTATCCTTCCTTGATTGACACAGCAACAGGTAATATGTCTGGTGTAATCTCCGGTATTATCGCTTCCGTAGCAGCCGTTGTAATCTCATTCGGCATTCAAATGGCGCTTCCTGTTGCCAACTTATATGGTAGTTCTCTTGAATCGATTGAAGAAGAAAAAGAAGAAGCAGACGCTCCGCACAAGGAGATTCAACAAGAAATTGTAGCCAGTCCGCTCCAGGGAGCAATTGTGCAACTAGCAGATGTTCCAGATCCTGTTTTCGCATCAGGTGCTATGGGGAAAGGAATTGCCATCGAACCTAGCCAAGGCACACTTTATGCCCCAGTCAAGGGGGAGGTTACCCTCTTATTCCCAACCAAACATGCTATCGGAATCAAGACAGAAAATGGAGCAGAAATTTTGCTCCATGTAGGGATGGATACGGTTTCTCTCAATGGAGAAGGCTTTGAAAGCTTTGTGGAAATTGGAGATTCTATTGAAGCTGGTCAAAAACTGTTGGAATTTGATATGGAGGTCATTAAAGCCGCAGGCCTTCCAATCACAACTCCAATCATTGTAACCAATACTTCCCTCTATGAGGATATTCTCGTTAGCCAAGAAAGCGAAGTGCAAGTTGGGGACTACCTCCTGACCACCGTCAGCTAATGACTATCCACCTTAAGAAATTCAGGGACAAGGGGTATACTCGACGTGAGTAAAAGAGTATAAGGCCAGGGGGTGATCCCTGGCCTTGCTTGTTACCCTTGTTTTCGAAATTGTTTCCGGTACTGACTGGGAGTCAGGTGATGACTTTTTTTAAATTGCCGGTTGAAGTTGGACAAATTATTAAAGCCAACCTGATGGGCGATATCGACAATAGGTTTCATGCTGGTTGCCAATAATTCACAGGCTGCTCGTAATCGAACCTGAATGATAAATTCCATACAGGAGATTCCCATGTGTTGTTTAAATACCGCCATGAAGTGAGCCTTGCTGTACCCCATCTGCTGAGACAGTAAGTCCATGCTGAGATTTTCCTCGTAATGGTTGTGGATATAGTCGATTAACCCACGCAAGCTCTCGTTTTTACGATAAAGGTCATCTGTTCTTTTTTCAACAACATAGGAAAAGGAAAAAAGAAGATGAAAGAGTTCAAACAGTTTGCTCTTGAGCAAAAGCTCATAGTAATCAGCCTTTAGGTCGAGGGCGAGAATCTGAATGAAACAGTTCTTGATCTCTTCATAGCCAGGGTCTTGTGGCTGAATACGGGAAATAAACTTAGCCTTATCGGTTTGCAGAGGTTGGAGGTAGTTGAGGCTGGTTTGATCCAGGTGAGTAGCCCCCAAGAAATCAAGGTGAAAGAGAAGGCTCTGGGTCTTGTGCTCTTTCATCTCGATGGGATGGATGGAGTGGGTTGCGTTGGGGCGGATGAAAATGAGGTCACCAGGCTGACTGTCGAAATATTCATAGTCGATATGATAGCGGGCGCTACCAGCCTCCACATAGGTCATTTCACATTCATTGTGCCAGTGGAAGAGGATGTCAGGTTGGCCATTTTGAACCTGGGTTTCAAAACGCTTGAAGGGGAGGAGGTTGTTTTCAAAATCTACTTGGTGATAGAAATAGGAGTCGGTTAGTTCTTTCTTCATAGTGTCCTCGTTTCATAGGATAGTATCATTATAGCAGATTTTCTGATAAGAAAATCGTTTACAATCCGACTATACTAGAGTTATCAGTTGAAGGGAGGTAGGCATGAGAATTGAATACTTAGCATTGTATGTAAAAGATTTGGAAGCCGCCAAGGAATTTTTTTTCAGACTTATTTTGGAGCTGAATCGAATGATCGCTACCATAATCCTAAAACGGGCCTCTCTTCCTATTTTTTGAATTTTGGCGATGGGGCTCGGTTAGAAATGATGAACAAGGAAAGTGTCGGTGATTATAGTCTTTTAGTTTACTTTTAGTACAAGGCAGCGAGTCGTAGACAGTACTGAAGTACGGCAAGACGAGCTAACACAGTAATAAAAGATAAACTAAAAGAGTATACACCTTGGCGACGGAGCGCGTGGAGTATATTCACCTGGCCTTTTCACTCGATAGCGAGGAAGCTGTTGATGCTTTAACCGAGCGTTTCCGTACGGATGGCTATCTGGTCCTTTCAGGACCTCGGACAACTGGAGATGGCTACAATGAGTCAGCTATCCTTGGTTTTGAAAAGAATACGATTGAATTAACGGTTTAGAATAAATACGAGAAGGAGAAATACAGATGACACGTTTTCCAAAAAACTTTTTATGGGGTGGTGCGATTGCTGCCAATCAAGCTGAAGGAGCTTATAACCTGGATGGACGAGGTTTGGTTCAAACAGATGTGACAACTGGTGGAACGGCGACCAGTCCCCGCTACACAACCTATATCGACAAGGATGGGAATCCTGGGAAGTATGCTTCTATGGGGCACATGGGTGGTCATTTACCTGAAGGAGCTCATTATGCCATTCTAGAAGACCACTATTATCCGAACCACCAAGCGGTAGATTTTTACCACCGTTACAAGGAAGATATTAAGCTTTTTGCGGAGATGGGCTATTCCGTTTTCCGTCTGTCCGTTTCCTGGGCCCGGATTTTCCCAAATGGAGATGATTCTGAACCGAATCAAGCAGGGTTAGACTTTTATCGTTCCGTCTTTGAAGAGTGTCACAAGTATGGCATTGAGCCCTTGGTGTCGATTTGGCATTTTGATACCCCACTTTCATTAGAAACTCGTTTTAATGGTTGGTCTGACCGGAAATTAGTGGATTTCTATGTTCGGTATGCGGAGACGCTATTTAATGAGTACAAAGATTTGGTCAAGTACTGGTTAACCTTTAACGAAATCAATAACACCATCATGTTTTTAGATATGTTTGGTCAGGCTTCGGACCAAGATTTTCAGGATGCTTACCAACAGTTGCATCATCAGTTTTTAGCCTCTGCTAAGGCAATCCAACTTGGGCGGAAAATAAACCCTGATTTTCGATTTGGCAATATGATCTGTGGGATTACCTTCTATCCAGGAAGCAGTGACCCAGCAGATATTCTGGAAAATCAGCATCAGTGGGAGAAAAATATCTATTATTGTTCAGATGTCCAAGCCAAAGGTCGTTATGGCACTTATGCCAAACGTTTGTGGCAGGAACACAATGTCGAGCTGCAAATGGAAGCAGATGATTTGGACATTCTCGCTCAGGGTACGATTGACCTCTATACCTTCTCTTATTATATGTCGACGGTTGTGACAACCCATGAGGTGGATGAAAAAGTTTCAGGAAACTTCTCAGTTGGAGCTAAGAACCCCTATTTGGAATATTCTGATTGGGGCTGGGCACAAGATCCGTCTGGTCTTCAATATTATTTGGAAAAAATCTACGATCGTTATGAAATCCCTGTGATGATTGTTGAAAATGGCCTGGGAGCTTTGGACACGGTCGAGGAAGATGGGGCGATCCATGATGACTATCGTATTGACTACCACCGTTCTCACATCCAAGCCATGGCCAAGGCCATTGCGAATGGAGTAGACCTGATTGGCTATACAACATGGGGCTGTATCGACATCGTATCTGCTGGAACAGGCGAGATGCGCAAACGCTATGGTTTTATCTATGTGGATATGGATGACCTCGGGAACGGAAGCCTTGAACGGACACCAAAGGATTCATTCTACTGGTATCAAAAGGTGATTCGTTCAAACGGTGAAGAACTAGACTAGGAGGATCGAATGGCATTTTACCTCATGCGGCACGGACAAACCCTTTTTAACCTTCAAGGTTTGACCCAGGGAGCGGTAGACTCTCCCTTAACAGAGGAAGGGATTCGACAGGCAAAAAAGGCTAAGGCGTTTTTTGAGGGCGAGGAACTTAGTTTTGACAAGGCTTTCTCTTCCACCCAGGAGCGGGCAACCGACACGGCCAAGTTGGTTGCCGGAATGGACGATGTGAAGCAGTTAAAGGGAATTAAAGAAATGAACTTCGGAGAATTTGAAGCCCAGCCTTGGAATCTCCTGCCCAAGTTTCGATCAGGTGCCAATAATTTTGAAGATTTACTGGTTCCTTATGGTGGGGAAGCGATTGTGGATGTTGGTGACCGAGTTGACACGACTATTCGACAATTGTTCCAGGAAACAGCCGGCCAAGATGTTCTAGTTGTGAGCCATGGTGCAGCCATTTGGTCTTTCTTACTGCAAAATCAATTGGAGCTGTTATTACCAGAAGATTTTACCATCTCGAACTGTAGTATTTTTCAATTGGATATGGATGGAGATCAAATCCGTTTGGTTCGCGTGGTTGATCCCATTAGAGAAGTGGAATGGCTCTTTTGAACAGGCAATTTTGATCATATGAATAGTGTTAGAGATAAGAAATAGATTAAGGAGGTTCAAATGAATAAAGGTTTTCCGCAAGGATTTTTGTGGGGTGGCGCTACGGCTGCCAATCAATGTGAAGGGGCTTATGATGTCGATGGCCGTGGGCTAGCCAATGTGGATGTTGTTCCCATTGGTGAGGAGCGCTTCCCGATTATTGCTGGTCAGCGCAAGATGTTTGACTTTGAGGAAGGGTATTTTTATCCAGCTAAGGAGTCGATTGACATGTACCACCACTACAAAGAGGATATTGCCCTCTTTGGGGAGATGGGCTTCAAGACTTACCGCCTCTCGATTGCCTGGTCTCGGATTTTCCCCAAGGGCGATGAGTTAGAGCCGAATGAAAAAGGTTTGGAATTTTATGAAAAACTCTTCAAAGAGTGCCACAAACATGGGATTGAACCCTTGGTAACCATCACCCATTTTGACTGCCCAATGCACTTGATTGAAGAGTATGGGGGCTGGCGAAACCGCAAGATGCTAGAGTTTTATGAACGGCTTTGCCGGACTCTCTTCACGCGCTACAAGGGCTTGGTGAAATACTGGCTCACCTTTAACGAAATTAACATGATCCTCCACGCCCCATTTATGGGGGCAGGTCTCTACTTCGAGGAAGGAGAGAACCAAGAGCAAGTGAAATACCAAGCAGCCCACCATGAGTTGGTCGCATCTGCCATCGCAACGAAAGTGGCCCACGAAATTGATCCCGAAAACAAGGTCGGCTGTATGTTGGCTGCGGGACAATATTATCCAAACACAGCCCATCCACGAGACTATTGGGCAGCCCTACAAGAAGATCGAGAAAACTATTTCTTCATCGATGTTCAAGCCCGTGGAGAGTATCCAAACTATGCTAAGAAAAAATGGGAGCGCTTGGGGATTGATGTAGAAATGACAGAGGAAGATTTGGCCTTACTGCGAGATTACACAGTTGATTTCATCTCCTTCTCTTACTACTCAAGCCGAGTAGCTTCTGGAGATCCAGAGGTCAATGAAAAGACTGAAGGAAATATCTTTGCTTCTATCAAGAATCCATACTTGGAAGCCTCCGAATGGGGTTGGCAAATTGACCCACTCGGACTCCGCATTACCCTCAATGCCATCTGGGATCGTTACCAAAAACCTATGTTCATTGTTGAAAACGGCTTAGGTGCTATTGATACACCTGATGAGAATGGTTACGTCGAAGACGATTATCGAATCGCCTACCTACGCCAACACATTGCGGCTATGCGAGATGCCATTGTAGAAGATGGTGTTGAGCTCCTCGGTTATACCACTTGGGGCTGTATCGACCTGGTTTCAGCAGGAACTGGTGAAATGAAGAAACGCTACGGTTTCATCTATGTTGACCGGGATAATGAAGGCAAGGGAACCCTCAAACGCTCCAAGAAAAAATCCTTCCATTGGTACAAACAAGTCATCGCCACAAACGGTCAAGACTTGGGATAAGAAAAATACTGGACATTGGATCCAATGTCATTAAGTTAAGGCTTAGAATCTAAAATAAGACCACTTTGGAAGTTCAAATTGATATATGACTTTCGAAAGTGGTCTTTTTGTGCATGCCAAATAAAGGTTTTTATACCCTTTTTAAAAATTATGATACTCTGTAGGTGAAGCTTACTACTGATTGATTTTTCAGTCGCCTTTCAAACGTCCGACCTGGACGAATGATTGATAAATGTCTTTCTATGTAAGTTTTCAACTTAGAAGAAGTGAGCCTGTTTTTCAGAAATTGTTTACAGG